>JACRGV010000046.1 GCA_016212215.1 Nitrospirota bacterium | reverse complement strand
TCTTGCCATAAGCCCCCTCCTGTTTGTTAATATCAAGAGGAAATCTTACAGCATCGTTTAATAGAAAAAGTGGGGAATTGTTCTGAAACTATCTGGGGAATTGTTTTGATACTAAGTGGGGAATTTTGTTGAAACTCGACATGTAACGAAATTATTAAGGAACTCAAGAAGAAGTAAGATATTTAAAAGGGGACTCATAATGGATAACACAGCTAAGAAAATTCATCATCTCCTTCCAAATGGAAGATGTCCTAATTGTAATGAAAAAGTTAGGAAAGATAGACCAGGTTACACAGCCATCACGAAAGCAACTATATTAGAGTATAGCAAAACTGAAAGATATATAGTGTGTTACAAGTGTGACTTTTTAATACTCTATTATTGAAGACATAATTAAAATCTAAAGGGCGATAGGTCTCTTAGAAGACAAAATGCCGGGATTGGGAGTTGATTAATTCAACTGCTATCTCGGCTTTTTTTATTTTTGGGGAATGAATTTTTGGATAACCTCATGGCATATAGATTAGCCGATGTTTTCCCGTCTGCAATACAGCGGGAAAACATCGGCATAAGTATGATTGAAACGATTATGTCTCAGTCTTTGCCGGTTAATCACCGGCAAAGTAGTACCTTGCAATATGTGTAATCACCGGCAAAGTAGTACCTTGCAATATGTGTGAAGAGGGATTTATGGGCATCGATATGTTTAACCTGACAACTTATTCATCTGTAGATAGAAGCTATCTGGAAGAGATGGCAGAAATCACGGAAGATAGGTTTGAAAGGTCAATTTATAAATATGTCTGTAAATTCCCTTATGGTGAGGTTATGTGGAAGCCTCATAAATTTAGCCCTGAGACAAATGATAAAATCCCTTACACCAAAGTAGATATTAACCCAAAATATTTTTTCATTAACAAGTTTCATCAATCCTGTTTATCTTTGCTTTCATTTTGAATACCATGCACAGGATTAATCGTCTTATATCCCTGTAACTGGGCAACTCGGCAAAGATTGCTATCGGCAGAAACTAAAACCCAGTCCTTCTCTGCGATTATAGAAAAAACACCAAGTTGTAATGCATCAAGGGTTCTTAATCCATGGGCTTTACCATATTGCTTTAATAATGACTCAGCTTCTGTTATTACTGCATGACCAAATGGCTCACAATTAAAAGTTGTCAGTTCCTCAGTAAACCCTGACAGTGCTTCTGTCAGTTGGTCTTCTGTTATCTCTTTGTTCCTCACTCTACGGTATAAGGCACTTATGAATTCAACCCTTGCAAGCTCTGATATCCAGATATTATTATCGTCTGATTCAATAAGGGCTGATACCTGAGATGTACCTTCTTCCTCATGAAAAAATTTGACTAACGCAGAGGTATCAAAAAACAACTTCATATTCTGTCTTCCCTTGACAGGATAATATCATTACTCAGTGTCCCCTTACATACCTTCAAAATATCTCTTACCCTTTTATATGCCTGATGAGGCTTTTCAATCTGCTTCCTGCTCATCTTGCTCTTCAGTGAAAGTATCAGATCATAAACTATATTTAACTCGGACGGGCTTAATGTTTCCAACTCCTTCAATGTCTGTTCCTTAATTTTCATCAGTTACCCTCTTTATTAAAAGCTAAAATAATTGAAGCCGGGAACGGGAATCGAACCCACAACCTACGCATTACGAATGCGTTGCTCTGCCATTGAGCTACCCCGGCGGGTTTATTGTGATATGTTCGCCATGACACCCTTTATTATCAAACAGGCGTCTTTGCCGGCGGATGCTGCAGTTTTTATTACGTCTTCATGTGTCAGAACAACATCTGTTATTCCGGCAGCGGGATTGGTGATAATGGATAAGCCCAACACTTTCATGCTGAGGTATCTTGCCATTATGACTTCAGGTACAGTGGACATGCAGACTGCATCTGCACCTAATGTCCTGAGCATTTGTATCTCAGCAGGGGTTTCATAGGACGGTCCCTGCATTGCTGCAAGTATGCCGCAGTGTACTGATAAATCCGTATTGCCGCCTGCTTCAAGGGCTGTATTAATGAGCTCTTTATCATACGCCTCTGACATATCAATAAATATCGTTCTACCTTCTCCTCCGGCAGCACTCCGCAAAGGATTTATGCCCATCATGTTTATGTGATCTGTAATAACCATAATATCCCCAGGCTTAAATATGGGATTGATGCCGCCTGCTGAATTTGTAATGATTAAATATTTAACACCAAGCCCTGATAATACTTTAACCGGAAAGGTTATCTCTTCAACGTCATATCCTTCATAATAATGCACCCGCCCTTGTAAAATAACTATATCTGATCCTTTATATTTCCCTGTAACAAGTTTCGCCTTATGTCCTTCTACTGAGGGACAGGGAAACCCTGGAATCTTTTCATAAGGGATTTCAATTATCTCATCTAATATCCCTGTAACATCCCAACCGGAACCGGTTATGATGCCGATGGGAGGAGTTATTTTTCCTGTCTCTATAACATATTGAACAGCAGCGTGGAGTAAGTTGTTGTCATACATTCGAAAACAACCCCATCCCCACCCTACCCTTCCCCTTGAAGGGGAGGGAATTTTCATCAATCGATTTAAGTAACTCGCTCATTGACATTTCATTCAAAATACTCATAGCCCCCCCATCGAGAGAGGGGAACAAAGGTAGTATACCCTTCCACATATTGCAAATCTCAATTCTATTCTAACTTCTTGCATCTTACCTCTAATTTCTTGCTTCTAACTTCTTACTTCTTTCTTCTATCTTAAGCCTATCAACCTTCAGACTATCTCAATACCCCTGCACTTGTAACAACTACCCCCTTCAGCACCCCGCCGCTCTTTCCAAGAGGTTCCTGTTTCTTTCCGTTTATCTCCATGTCAATACCGCCTGCATTACCGACGGTTAAAATAATCTTTTCCTGAGCATTCCATGATACCTCTTCTCCAGGTTTGAGAAGTTTCTCCTGAATATTATTCCCGTCAATATTGGCCTGCATCCATGTAAGCTCTTTTGCATAAACTTTCATAGCCACAGGCTGTGTGGAAACAGGAACCGGCTGTCTCTGCTTAGCTTCACCCGAAAACAACCCCATCCCCACCCTACCCCTCCCCTTGAAGGGGAGGGAATTGTCATCATCCTTTGTGTGCGCCCCGCTCATGACCGGTTCATCCGATAATGAGACTGAAGGAGCATGGATATTTTTAGAACTTTGTATGGTTGTTGTCTCCCTCCCGCTGCTAAAAAATAAAACGAGCAATAAGATTACAACCAAACCTCCTGCTGATGTCAGGATTATTTTTATATTCTTCGGAGTAACCCTTATTCCGTTACCCTTATTTTTCTTATATTCCTCATGTGTATGGATTTTTAGAGTGTTTGATTCAGCCTTGTTTTTCTCCTTTAATCTACCTGTAATTTCATGTTCATCTATATTAAGGAATCTTGAGTATGAACGAAGGAATCCCTTTAGAAACGTATCTCCTGGAATCTTTGAAAATTCATCATTCTCTATGGCTTCAAGGTATCTTATATTTATCTTTGTTACCTGGGCCACATCCTCAAGGGTATGGCCGCAGGTAGTCCTTACCCTCTTGAGATAAGTCCCTATTGTCTCGTTTTCTTTCCTGTTTTCCTGTTTCACCTCTGCCTCTGCAAAGGAAATTGATGTCATGTTGCTCATTTTTTCAATAGATCAATATATTTCATAGAATCTGAAGCCGCACTGCTCTTAGGTGCGATTTCAATTACCTTCTTAAATGCCCCCAATGCCTCGTCTTTATTGCCTTCTTTCAGATATATAAGCCCAAGGTTATAATAGCTTTCTGAATTTGCCGGATCAAGTTTTTTAACACTTTCAAAAGATGCCTTAGCTTCATCAATCTTGCCGAGTTTCACATAAGTATTTCCGAGCCATATCTGAAACAATGTCATCTCAGGCTGGAGCCTTGCTGCCTCTTTTAGTTCCAGAACAGCATTATTATAATCCCCTTTGCTATAATATGCGTATCCAAGGTTGTAGTGTGCAAGTTGTGGTGTCGGATATTCAGGAACACTTAATGCCTTTTTGTAATCATCTATGGCCTCATCCCATTTCTCCATCTTTCCATAAACTGCACCAAGGCTGTTGTATGCCTCTCCATACGCAGGGTCTATTTTTATTGCAATAGTATACGCCTCAACCGCCTCCTTCAACTTTCCAATATTTACATAAACATAACCCATAGCATAATAATATGTCTTATCATCAGGATTTAATTGTATGGCCTGTTGAAACTCAACATAAGCCTTTTGCAGGTTATTCTCATTAAGAAATGCCCAACCTAATTTATAATGTACCTCCGCCTCCCGCTCCCTCTTTACCCTTGACTGCGTAAAACCGCAGGAAGTGATGAGGAACATTGAGATCAGAAGACTCAGCAGGATCAATTTATTTTTTTTCATGTGATATAACCCCATCCCCACCCTAACCCTCCCCTTGAAGGGGAGGGAATTGAAGTTTTTGTGACCATCCCTTTCAAGGGATGGAATTCTGAGACTCTTTTTCTTGTCTCTTTTTTTCCTTCTTGCCTCTGTCTGCTTACTGCTTACTGCTCACTGTTTACTGTTTAAACACCTCTCCCGGCTCTTCAAAGTGTGTCAGTTGTTTAAACTCCATGTACCTTTGCATTATCTCTTTATAATCAAGTGCCTTGATCCTGTTCAGGCTGAAATCCTCTACAACAAATGATGCCATGACACTGCCGAATATCACTGCCTGTCTCATGTTGGCCTCACTGAAGTTCTTTGTGTTCAGTAAATATCCCATGAATCCGCCTGCAAAACTATCACCTGCGCCGGTCGGGTCGAAGACACTCTCAAGCGGATATGCAGGTGCTGCAAATATGCTGTTTGAGTTAAACATCAGCGCCCCGTATTCTCCCCTTTTTATAATTAGATGCTTAGGCCCATAAGAACAAATTACCTTCGCTGCTTTAACAAGGTTAGGCTCTTTTGCAAGTTGTCTTGCCTCCCCGTCATTGATAATCAGAATATCTACATGCTTGAGTGTATCTATCAGTGCCTCTCTCTTTCCGGATATCCAGAAATTCATTGTGTCACAGGCAATAATCTTTGGTGAATTTACCTGCTTTAAAACATCCAGTTGAAGAGAAGGGTCTATATTTGCAAGAAAGACCCCATCGGAATCTTTATAAGATGAAGGTATTGCGGGTTTGAATGTCTCAAATACATTCAAATGTGTCTCAAGCGTATTAGCCTCATTCAATTGAAAACCATACTCACCTTTCCACCTGAATGTCTTCCCTGCCTGCTTCTCAAGCCCTTCTGTATTAACCCCCCGGCTTTTAAGGAAGGTTACATGCTGAGCAGGAAAATCTTCTCCTACTACAGCAACAAGATTCACGTCAGTAAAATAACTCGCCGCTGTAGAGAAATACGTTGCAGACCCTCCAAGTATCTCCTCTGCCTCACCAAACGGCGTCTTAACACTGTCAAATGCAACCGAACCGACTACAAGTAAACTCATACAACCTCCTTATTTCAAATGAAACCCCACCCTCACCCTACCCCTCTCCCTGAGGGAGAGGGAATTTATGTTTGTTATTATATTTTGCTTAATTAGTATATTTCCCAATAATCTCCTTCAATCTCTCCTTTGTTTCCGGTGCAATACTTTCACGGGCAGTAAGTATGGCATTACTCATTGCGTGTGAACATACACAGGTACGGTCATCTGATAGATTGTTTAGGGCCTCTTTTATTATCTTTTTTGAGGTCTCTACATTCTGATTCAATATCTCAATAATGGCATCTGTTGTAACATCCGCCTCCTCCTGATGCCAGCAGTCATAATCTGTGACAAGTGCTATAGTTGAATAGCATATCTCAGCCTCACGTGCAAGTTTTGCCTCAGTAACATTAGTCATCCCGATAACATCAACCCCCCATTTCCTGTAGATCAGAGACTCTCCCCTGGTAGAAAACTGAGGGCCTTCTATACACAAATAAACGCCGCCCTTATGAACCTTTGCCCCAACACCTACTGCTGCCTTATAAAGAACAGCCGCAAGGTCAGGACACACAGGGTCCGCAACCGAAACATGGGCAACGATACCGTCACCAAAGAATGTGCTGACCCGATGCTTTGTATTATCATAAAACTGGTCCGGTATTACAATATCCTTAGGGTGAAGGTCCTCTTTCATACTGCCGACAGCACTCACGGATATTATCCTCTTCACGCCCAGTTTTTTCATCCCATAAATATTGGCCATGAAGTTCAGGTCTGTAGGTTGAATCTTATGTCCCCTCCCGTGTCGCGGCAGGAAGGCAACCCTCTTACCCATCAGGTCACCGACAATGTATTTGTCTGAAGGTTTGCCGAATGGCGTATCAACAGCTATCTCCTCAACATGTTCAAGCCCTTCCATTTTGTACAAACCGCTTCCGCCAATAACACCGATCTCTATATCAGGCATTTACAACCTCCTCAGCACTTTTCACATCAGGATTCTTTTCGTTCATTTTAATCTCTTCCGGCTTTTTCTCTTCTGCCTGTTCCCCTCTTAAATCAAAATCTTTTATCGCCTTCTTTGGAACTATCAGGGCTACAGAGTGTTTGTAAATAAGATGCTGATTTTCTCCTTTCAGAAGAATGCTGAAATTATCAAATCCTTTTATAACACCGGTAATCTTAGTACCATTCAATATATGAATAGTAACAGGAGTCCTCTCTTTTCTAAGGTGATTTAAGAATTGATCCTGAAGATTGATTGTAGACTTGCTCATAATCCGCTCCTTTCAGTACATGACACAAATTGGTTTCTTCCTGCATCTTACATCTTATTTCTTGCTTCTAACTTCTTGCTTCTTTCTTCCGACCGCTTCTGCTATTTCTTTAAAATGTGACTGATCCTCCTTTACAGAAAACCACTGTATCCTCACATCCCTTCTGAACCAGGTAAATTGCCTCTTTGCATATCTCCTGCTATCCCTCTTCAGCAGGCTGACTGCTTCATCCCTGCCATACATACCATTTATATACCCTGCAAACTGTTTGTACCCAAGCCCATTCCGGAGCGGGGCAGAATATCCATACTTATGCAATAAACCCCTCACTTCATTTTCAATCCCCTGTTCTACCATATTTTGCACCCGTTCTTCAATCTTTTTATACAATTCACCCCGTTCCATGGTAAGACCGACCATAATCGGGTGATAACGATTTTCTCTAAAACCATGAGAACTCTGTATCTCTGACATTGGGATACCTGATTTTTCAAACACCTCCAAGGCCCGGACAATCTTTATTGTGTCATTAGGTTCTACCCTTCCGGCAGAAACAGGGTCAATCTCATTTAATTTTTTATGGAGATGTCCTCTCCCGAACTGTTCCTCCTCTTCAAATAACCTTTTCCTGAATTCAGCATCTGCCGCAGGTGCATCACACAACCCATCAACAAGCCCCCGTATATAAAGCCCGGTACCGCCTGCTATTATGGGTATCTTACCTCTATCGTAAATCCCTTCAATTACCGGCCCTGCTTTTCTAACATATTCACCGACACTGAATCCCCTGTCCGGCTCAACTATGCTTATCATGTAATGGGGAATACCCTGCATCTCTTCAGCAGTCGGTTTGGCAGTACCGATATCCATACCTTTATATACTTGCATGGAATCAGCGCTTATGACCTCAGTATCAAAGAGTTTTGCCAGATACACCGCAAGGGCGCTCTTACCTGTTGCTGTAGGCCCTGCAATTACAATGAGCGGCCTTTTTTCTCTGCTTCGTCCTGTTTCACTGTTTGTCTGGCTCACCCTAAAACCCCATCCCCACCCTAACCCTCCCCTTGAAGGGGAGAGAACACAAGAAAGACATCCTAGCTTCTCCTTTGCAGGGAAGGGAAATTTCCTCTCCCTCAGGGAGAGCTGCAATTAAATTCCTTCCAAATCCCTCCACCCTCTTTTGCGGGGGGAGGCAGGAGGGGGGATCAGGGTGAGGGTGGGGTTTCCATATCACTTCCTTCCAAACATCCCTGCAAGGTCATTAAACGAGAACTTCCTTATCACCGGCCTGCCGTGTGGGCAGGTATACGGCATCTCAGTATTCAGAAGGTCTTTTACGAGTATTGCCATCTCTGCTGATGAGAGTAATCCGTTTGCCCTGACAGCAGAATGACACGCCTTTCTGCTCAGTACCGCCTTTATAACATCATCAAAGACAGTTAACCTCATGTCATCTCCCGGTGCATAATCACCTGATATAATCTCAGAGATCATATCTGTAAGCAATACCTTTATATCTTCTCCTGAAAAAACAGCCGGGACAGACCGTATTATAAAAGACCTGCCGCCCATCTCCTCTATATCAAATCCTATTTTATTTAAGAAGGATATATATTGAATCAGTATCTGAACTTTATCAAGACTTAATTCAATAGTCTCAGGTATCAGCAGATACTGGGCATCGCTTCTGCCGTTCTGATAGCCTCTCTTCAGCCTGTCATATATAACACGCTCATGCGCGGCATGCTGGTCAATTATATTCAACTCACCATCTATCTCTGTAATAATAAACAGCACACCTATCTGCCCCAGAATCCTTATTGATGGTCCGGCTGGGATCTCCTGAACATGAAAGGACCTGTCAAATCCCTCGTGTGCATTTGAATATCTCTCCGGCGGGGTTGGAAAACCCCGCCTATCCGGGTACAAATTAAGGATTGAAGAAACATTCTTGTCCCACCCGTTTTCATTTATTCCTTGAAGGATAGGCGGGACATTCTTGTCCCGCTCATTTTCATCATTCTTTGAAATCTCCCCTGTTACAGGGATTTTCTTTGTCCTGAGAGAACCCCTTATTGCATCAATGACAAGATTATGAATATATTGGCTGTCCCTGAACCTTACCTCCCTTTTTGAAGGATGGACATTGACATCTACTAAGGCAGGGGCCATGTCAATAAAAAGGATCACCATAGGATGCTTATCACCGGGAATTAAATCCATGTAAGCCTGCTGAACAGCATGTGACAGGGCCGGATTCTTTATGTATCTCTTATTTACAAAAAATATCTGATTCTCCTTATTCTTAAAAATATGATACGGTCTGGATACAAGTCCGTAAATACTATATCCTTCAGTATTAAAAGAGATAAAAGCAAGGTCTTTTGATGCATCTTCTCCGTATATCTGAAATACCCTTTCTTCAAGACTCTTTACAGGAGGAAAATCAAGTACAGGTTTATTATCCCTGTTTACATCATAAAGCGTAAAGTGTAATCCCTTGTTTGCAAGGGCATTATGGGTAACGATACTCAGGATATGTCCATTCTCTGTATTCTGACTTTTGAGAAAACTCTTCCTTGCCGGGACATTGAAAAATAAATCCCTGACCTCTATCTCAGTCCCTTCAGGACACCCGGTGTCTGTACTCTTAATCAGCCTTCCGCCTTCTATCTCAATGAATGTTCCTGCTATCTCATGCCTCTCACGGGTATTAAGGCTTACACGTGCTACAGACGCTATGCTTGCAAGGGCCTCACCACGGAATCCCATTGTATGAATATTGAACAGGTCTTCATTAGCAGATATTTTACTCGTTGCATGTCTGTCAAATGCAACGATGGCATCATTCCTGCTCATGCCGATACCGTCATCTGCAACTGAAATCAGTCTTGCCCCGCCCTTTTCTATCCTTATAATAATTTGAGATGCACCAGCATCAATAGAATTTTCTATGAGTTCTTTTACTACTGCTGCAGGCCGCTCTACTACCTCACCGGCTGCAATCTGATTAGCAAGTTCTTGTGTAAGATGTTTGATTCTGTCAGGCATGGAATAAATTTAAATTCTTCATTTTATTTCACTTAGCTTTACCTTTGCGAGGGATGCCTCATGCGCGTTGGGGAATTGCTCAACAACTTTTTTAAAATACACTATTGCCATATCCTTATCCCCCATCTTTTCATAGACATAGCCAATCTTCAGAAATGACCCTGCTACCTTATCACTTTTTGGATATTCATCAGTAACCTTCTTAAATTGTTTAACAGCATTCTCGTATTCGCCCTTGCTGTAATAACTCTCACCAATCCAGTACATTGCATTAGGTGCAAGGTTGCCGTCCTGAGCCTGACTCAGATAATTTGTAAATCCTGTAATTGCAATCTCATAATTACCTGCAACATAATCTTTAAATGCCTGATTATACAATTCAGAAGGAGGTGTTGGCGGCTGCACTGCGGCAGGCTGAGGGGACTGCTCATTGTCGGAAGAAAGCTTAACAGAGGCCGCAGAAATTTCTTTTAGTGTTGACTCTATTTGATCAACCTTTCTTGTTAATTCTTCAACTGCTGCATCCTGGTTATCCGCATTCTCCGACAACTCCATAACCTTATGGCTGTTTTCTTCAAGACTGCCCTGTATTACCTGCACATCTGTAGACAACTGGTCAAACCTGATCTCAAAATTGGCCTGATTCTTTTGTAATGCCTCAATAGCCTCTTTTGTTTTTCCTTCAGACCGTTCATATCTGGCCGACCTTTCCATATCCTCCTTTGTCTGCTCGCCTGAACGCTCCTGCTGTTGAACCGGATTGGCTTTCTGAAGCTGAGTCACATCTCTCTGCATCTCCAGAAGCATCCCCTTCATAATCTTAACCTCATTTTCCATATCCAGCATGTCTGCCTGCATTGCACAGCCGGAGACAGTAACCATCATTATCCCTATCGCAAATAACAGGACCTTCCTCATCACAAATTCCTTTCTAACCGAGTTCATCCGACAATCCCTTCCGGCGGGGTAAGAAAACCCCGCCTATCCATATCAACGAGGATAGGCGGGACTTTCTTGTCCCGCTGATTTTCATGGCCCTTTGTGAACCCTCGGTTCATGGGAGTTCATCCGACAATCACCCCCCCCATGCCCCCCCTTGAAAAAAGGGGGGGATTTTCGTTTTCCTTTTCTAACGTGGAGAATGTTTTAGTCTTTTCTTACTTCTTGCCTCTTACCTCTTGCTTCTTACTTCTTACTTCTTGCTTCTTGCCTCTTGCCTCTTACTTCTTACTTCTTGCTTCTTACTTCTTGCTTCTTGCCTCTTACATCTTACTTCTTGCCTCTTACTTCTTTCCTCTACTCCCCTGCTATGACAAAATGCCCTCTCCGGTTCTGCACCCAGCAATCTTCAGTATGTTCTGAGCAAAATCCCTTCTCTTCTCCAAAACTTATTACCTCAATACGGTCAGGAGAAATACCGCGTGCAATCAGGTATCTTTTTACAATATTTACCCTCTTTTCACCGAGAGAAAGATTATATTCGTTTGTTCCACGCTCATCAGCATAACCTTCAACCCGTATAATAGCAGAACCTTTTTTCGATAGCCATGACACGTTATTGTCAAGGGTCTTTATATCCTCATCCTTCAATGTCACAGCATCATAATCATAGAATACATCTTTCAAGTTAATCAACCATGATGTATCTTTATTTTCTCCATTATTTTTATCACCCCATTCTGTCGTCTCTCTGCTGTTAATGTCCTTTTCCATTAAATCAGGGTTAAGCATGGTAAGCGGCTCCGTAATAACCTCTTCTGTCTCATTATTAATGTACGGCTTTTCTATATTCACAATTGTACTTGTCTTTATCTTATTTGAACGTGAAGCCTTAGAATCAGGAGATAATTTATCTACAGTTGTTACCCTCTTTGAACAACTGCTGAATACAAAAAGCATTACTAATAATGTAATTACAACTCCTCTTCCTTTTTTCAACATATCCATTCAAAATCCCTCCACTTAATTAGGAGACCAATCCGGTCCCAAGTTGTTACCCATATTGTTTCCATCTTTGCCTGTTAATTTTTCTATATTACTTCCATCTGCATTCATTACATAAATATTCCACTTTCCACTTCTTGAAGATGCAAACACTATCTTTTTCCCATCAGAAGACCATGACGGCGATTCATCACTGCCGCCCCCGCCTGTTATCTCCCTTAGCTTACTGCCGTCCGGGCCGATAGTACAGATCTTAAATTCTCCCCCCCGCCTGCATGCAAACGCTACCTTATCCCCCTTTGGAGACCATGCAGGGTCACTATTATACTCCCCCTTAAATGTCAGACGCCGTATATTCGTACCATCCGTCTTCATAATATATATCTGAGGACTTCCTCCCCTGTCTGAAGTAAATGCAATCTCTTCCCCTGTGGGAGACCATGTCGGAGACACATCTTCTCCCCGCATATACGTAATCCTCTTCAAATCCTTCCCCTCTTTATCAGAGGTATAAATCTCCGAGTTTCCATCTCTGCTTGAGGCATAAGCCAGCCGCTTACCGTCAGGCGACCATGCCGGTGATATATCAAGACCCTGATAATCCGTTACCCGCCATCTCATACTTGTGGTTAAATCTACAACATAAATATCCGGGTTACCATCCCTGTAAGATGTATATGCTATCAACCTCCCATCAGGCGACCATGAAGGAGAAAGGTTTAAAGACTTATTACCTGTAATCATTTTAGAGGAAGAGCCATCGTAATCCATGATGTATAGCTCCTTCTGCCCCGTTCTGTCGGATAAATAAACGATCCTGCTCTGTGCAATCCCCTTTTCCCCTGTTAATCTGAATACAATCTCATCAGCAAACCTGTGGGCAAGCCTGCGTATTAGATTATTATTTCCTACATATCTCTTTGAAAAGATCAACTCTCCGCCGCCTGTTTCAAAGAGTTTCCCATCCATCTTGATAACCCTGTCTTCCCGTAAGATCATTGCAACTATCAAAGACTCTACGCTTAACGAGCCTACCTGTCCGCCGGCCTTTTCATTTAACTTTGAAGCACTAACATCAATATCTATCCCATCATTCTTCACAAGGTTAAAATATGAAGACCTCTCAAGGTCTGCCTCAAGTATCCCCTTTATCTCAGCAATTAATTCATGGTCATCCCCTTTAAGGACAATTGTCACAGGAATCTTCTCTGCCTCACCCTTTGTAGTTTCCAGATAAACATCCTCAGCAAAAGAGATTCCTGAGAGAATAACGGTGAGGAATAAGAATAAGAGCCATGTATGTACTGTTTGTTTCATGCGTTAGATCCCCACCCTCACCCTAACCCTCTCCCTGAGGGAGAGGGAATCTATATTTGATGCCCTCTCCCTATAAAGGGAAGGGATTTCCTTCTTACTTCAGCCTAACTTCCTCTTACCCCTTACCTATTTTTTCAAATATAAACTTATACCTCACCCTGAGAAAATTTTCCTTATATCCTTTTGGCAGAGGCGGGAAAGGGGCTGATACAGAAACCGCCCTCACAGCAGTCTGGTCAAAATAGGTATCTCCTGACGACTCGAAGACCCTAACATTGTCAATCCTGCCGTTTCTCTGAATCGTAAACTCCACAACAGCCTTTTTAACATGGGAATATGTTACAGGTTGATTCCACCTGTTGTCCACCTTATTCTTTATCAATCCAAGATAATAGTCATATTTAAAATCAGGCACATCTACTGCCGGCCCTGCTGTCCCCGCTATACCGCCTGTTATACCTCCGGTTATACTATTCGACCATGGCGTTGTCAGCTTAGCCTCCTGTGTACCCGAAGGCCCTTTAGACGCAAGTCCGGTTTGAACAGAGGCGGGGGAGTTTCTAACTTCAGAACCCTGAGCTGCTGCTTCTTCACCCTGTTTCTTAATTTCAAGCGGTGGGATAGTACCGGATTTTATTACTGCATCTTCATGTGGTTTTCCTGTCTCTGACTTCTTGATTCTTGCTTCTTGCTTCTGACTTCTTACTTCTTGCTTCTCGATTTTGATTTCCTGCTTCCCACTGCTTACTGCTGACTGCTTACTGCTAACTGAGATATTCTCATGATTAGTATTCGATAAACCGACAGCCGGACCATCTACAAGATTTACCTGCACAGTAGTAAAAGGTTTATACATCCTGTCATAAGAACCGTTCTTTGTAAATAAGTTAAAAGATAGAAGGGAAAACAATATAAGGATGTGGAAGATTAAGGAAATAGAGAATGTCCATTTTAAATTAAACTCTTGCCCGCTCCTGAGCATAATATCCATATTACTACTCATCCTTAATTATCTCTGCCTTATTTTAAATCTGAAAGCGGCTCTGTAACCATTCCGAGCTTATCTATACCTATCCTTTTAATAGTATCCATTACCTCAATGATAGTCCCATAAGGCACATCTTTATCTGCCTTCAGATATACGGTAGTATCTGACCCAGTCTCCTTTTTTTGAAGAAGCACCTGCTCAAGCCTGCTTAATGAAACCGGATTGTTATCTACATGAATTCTATGTTCCCTGTCAACCGTAATCACTACCCTCTGTCCCGGCTTAATGGTATTAACAGATGACTTAGGCAGGTTAATATCAATCCCGCGATACATAAGAGGGGCTGAGACCATAAATATTATCAGCAACACAAGCACCACATCAATAAACGGTACCATATTGATCTCACTCAATAACCTGTGCCGCCTGCCTTCCCCGCCTGTTTCACCAATATCGTGCATAATGAGTTACCCTAAAAACCCATCCCCACCCCCCGATTACTACTTCGGGGGCAAGCTCTAACACTCCCCTTGAAGGGGAGGGAATTCTCATAGCCCCCTCTCCCTCAGGGAGAGGGTCAGGGTGAGGGTGGGGTTGTGTCATCCTGAGCTTGTCGAAGGATGATTCCATTGCAATCTTACCTCTTACTTCTTGCTTTTGACTTCTGGCTTCTGCTCAGTAGATATTCCCTCCGCCTCCAGCATTGATAACATTTCATCTGCAAATATATCCATCCTTGTAGTGAGCTTTCTCACCCGGCTCAGTAAGTAGTTATATCCGATAACAGCAGGGATAGCTGTTGCAAGCCCGATACCTGTAGTTATCAGGGCCTCAGCAATACCAGGTGCCACGGCTGCAATATTTGCTGTCCCCTGTAAACCAATCTGCTGAAAGGCATGTATAATGCCCCAAACAGTCCCGAAGAGTCCTATAAATGGTGTCACATTCCCTGTTGTCGCAAGGAACGGCAGATAACCCTCGTAATAAGTAACCTCTCCCTCAATAACACCCCTTAGTCTCCTTCTTATAATATTCAGTCCTTCCTTACCCCTATTTATCTCTTCAAATTTCGTGCGGCCTTCTTTAAAGATATTCATAAGGGGGTTATCTCCCTTTTCATTAATGGAAGGGTCAATCTGATGGATACTGTCTATCTTAGAAAAGATTCCCAGGAAATCCGCAACATTCTTTTCAGTCCTTCGAATCTGAAAGAACTTGTAGAATATAATTGCCCATGAAAAGATTGAAAACAGAAAGAGGATCAGCAGGACTATCTTTGCAACTATCCCTGCTGAAAGTATCAGTTTAAAGAGTTCAGATTCTATGTTACCTGATAAAGGCATCTATTAAAAAACCCATCATTTTTAATAACATTTCCGGTTATTAAAAAACTGATGGGTTGAAGGATAAATGGCGGGGCCGACGAGACTTGAACTCGCGACCTCCTGCGTGACAGGCAGGCGTTCTAACCGTGCTGAACTACGACCCCGCATAAAAAATTAAAATTCAATGGTAGGCGGAACAGGGATCGAACCTGTGACCTCAGCCTTGTAAGGGCTGCGCTCTCCCAATTGAGCTATCCGCCCGTTAATAACGTTACAAAACACAATCAACCTTGTTACGTTCGGGAAGTATCCTAACAACTTTGATAAGTATTGTCAATAATCAATAATTTGGAATATATTTATTATTTCTTATGAGGCTCTTGCAAAAGTAATAAAATAAGTGAATTTTTCTGAATTTATTTGGTGTAAAATTGCTCTCCTTTTGGTAGAATATGTTTGTTAAAAAATACCACACAAAAGGAGAGCCGATGAACTTGAGAGATAAAATATC
>JACRGV010000045.1 GCA_016212215.1 Nitrospirota bacterium | reverse complement strand
CCGTAGGCAATTGAGCACCAAAGGAACTTTCCCCCCCTTTACAAGGGGGGGCTTGGGGGGGTGGTTTTCATCCTCCTTTGTGTAACCTCCGTTTCATGACGGTTCATCCGAAAATCCCTTCCGGCGGGGTAAGAAAACCCCGCCTATCCATATCTATGAGGATAGGCGGGACATTCCTGTCCCGCTGACTTTCATGCCCCTTTGTGAACCCTCGGTTCATGGGAGTTCACCCGAAAATAAACCCCATCCCCACCCTAACCCTCCCCTTGAAGGGGAGGGAATAAACGTTAGCCTCCCTCTCCCCTGGCGGGAGAGGGTCCGGGTGAGGTGGCCTCATTTTCATGTTCCTTTGTGAGCCGGAGGCTCATGGGGGTTCACCCGAAAATCTCCATAGCTCGCCCTCCCCCCTTCGACTTCGCTCAGGACATTCCTACCCCCCTCCCGTCAAGGGAGGGGGAATCTTCGGCAATCTTTCATATCTTCCCTCCCCTTGCTGGAGGGGACTAAGGGGAGGGGATGTTCTGCTCTTACCTCTAACTTCTTGCTTCTACCTTCAGTCTTCAGCCTTCAGTCTATTCTGCTTATTGCTCAATCCGGAATCTCTAAGCATAAGGAGGCGTAAAAATGCGCAGGTAGAAAGTATCACAAAAATAGAAATTAATAAAGCAGGAATTGCTTTACAATTTGGTTCTTTCTTATCTCAAGTTAATCTTATCAGGACACTCTTAGCAGGCCGCAGAAATATAAGATTGAAACCTCCGGCATCAAGGCAAAGACACCGCTTTACTGCCTCGATATATATTTTTGCGGATATTGAATATTTCCTGGAAATCAGATTTTCAAATCCCCCCTTGTCCTCATTTTCTAAAGGGGGAACGCTGCCGGATACGGGTACCTTGTCTGTTTTGTAATCCGCAATATAAACAGTGTCTCCATCTTTATATATAAGGTCAATGACACCTTCTATGATTTGTGCGTCCCAAAGCATTGTAAAAGGAACCTCCCTGCCGAGTATCTCCACCTTTTTCAATTCATTATACACAGGTGACAATAAAAACTTTTCCATTATGCCGGTGACCTCTTCTTTAATTCCGGACAAATTGCCCTCAGCAATGACCGGAATAAACATTTCAATAACATCTTCCATGTCTGTGTCATTCATCAACCTATCATTTTTAAAATCCCACTGCTCAAGGATATGGTGTATAACAGTGCCGATAAGTAATGACCTCTCACCTGATGATGAGTTAGATTCATCGTAAAATGACCCCATCCCCACCCTAACCCTCCCCTTGAAGGGGAGGAAATTTTCCTCTCCATCAGGGAGAAGATTAAGGTGAGGGTGGGGTTTTTCCGAATATCCTCGTTGCTCCCCCCCACCCCTCAAGGGAGGTGGAATTTCTGTTGCAATTCTTACCTCTTGCTTCTGCTTCTGCTCAGAATCGGCATATTCCATCTCCAGCTTTGTTGGGGTGATAAAGATAGTTTTACTATGCATCTCGTTATAACGATTAGTCCTTTGGTTCCACTGCCCTGCAATCTCTGCAATTTCTATAGGTACCTGCTTTACTACGGCAGTCTTCCCTGTAAAATCTTCCGTTTTCCTCCCGGCCGAAGTCTTCTCTTTTTTTAATGCATCATATTTAATTATGCTCTGATTGATTTTCCCGTTACTCAGCAATATATCTCCGCTGTCACCTTCACCAGGGAAGTCTCCGGTCACCTCCCTGATCATCTCAAGAAAACAGTTCTTATTTAACTTACCGTAGCGTGTGCCGGAAATAATCAGGCTTTCCCTTGCCCTTGTCATTGCAACATACAGAAGCCTCTTCTGCTCTTCTTCATCCTTTAATGTATTTTTATCATAGTGCATTACTGAGGCACGGTTCCTCAGATTATTCAATTTTAACCCTGTTGTGCCGGTTGACCAGTCATGTACAACGCTGACACTGTCTTCCCTCACATTAGGATAACTGTGGGTACCTGCAAGTATCACGACCGGAAACTCAAGCCCTTTGGCCTTATGAATACTCAATATGCGTACTACATTTACAGCCTCTTCAGATAAAAGGCTCTCCCCTTCTTCCTGTAGTTGAGTGATATTCTCTTCAAGCAAACCGGTAAAACCCTTGAGTGTGAGGTCACCCCTGTCGCTCTGTAATTCTGCAATCTTCTGAATCTTCAACAGATTGGCAACCGCTTGTTCGCCATTATAAGAACTCGCCGCAAATTCAAGCACAGGAAGGGTATCAAATATAAAATGGATTGCATCAGGAACCGGCATAGCGCCTGCCTCTTTTTTCAGCAATGCGAGACGGTTATAAAGAGAGGAGAGGGAATTAAGATTAAGATTAAGGTTAAGGTTAAGATTAAGAACCGGATTTCTGTAATCAAGCATGGAGAGCCTGTTCAATTCATAAATCTCCTTGTCAGATAAACCGCCGAGGGGTGAACGTAAGACACCTGTCATTGCAAGGCTGTCAGCAGGATTATCTATAACCCTGAGCAGGTTTACAAAATCTATCACCTCCTGGGTTGAATAAAAGTGCTTCTCACCTTCAACTGTATAAGGTATGTCGTATTTTCGTAAGACCTCAATATAATCATTGACATCCGTCAATTTCCTGAGCAGTATGGCAATATGCCTGTATGATACAAGCATCTTTTTTCCGTCAGGGCCCGGTACCTCTTTCTTATCAACGGCCTCTTCCTTGATCCATCTTCCAATAGCCTCAGCCTCAAGCCTGACAGCCCTCTGTGCATTAATATCATCTCCATCACCGGTGGCGATAAGCCTAAGCTCAACCTTCTGGTCATTCAGAAATGCCTCATTATCAGCACGGTTCACCAGCCTGATATATTCCGGCTGATATAATCCACGTTTTTTTATAAGTTGTGAAAACAGGCCATTTACAACATCAATAATCCTGTTATTACTCCTGAAGTTTGTAAGAAGGTCTGTCTTACTCCCGGGATTATCCGACAGCACCATATCCCTTACCTGGGAGTATGCCTCTATGTCAGCCTTACGAAAGGAATAGATAGACTGTTTGGGGTCGCCGACTATAAATAGCTTCCCTGGTGTAAGTTTTACCTTACGCCAGTCAGTCTCATGTTGTCCTGAAACCTCAGCCATGTACAGGACAATCTCATACTGCACCGGGTCAGTGTCCTGAAACTCATCAACAAGGATGGCCTTAAACCGGTTCTTTAAATCTTCCCGTACATCTTTTATGTTTTTCAGGATTTCACGGCAGAATGATAGGAGGCCGTCAAATGATATGTAACCCGAAGCTGTAAATCTCTCCCTGCATCTGCCTGCAAAGGGGAGGCAGAGTTTCAGCACGCGGGAGAAAAATTCATCATCAGCAGTAGAAAGCCTTTTTGCAGACTTTATGATTCGAACTGCATCTTCATAATCCTCTTCATCCCAGTCTGTGGGCTTTGTACTTGTATCATCATCCATTATCTCCGGCGTAATGTCTGACAATACATCGTCAAACACATCTTCTGAAACAACTAAGAGTTTTTCTACTTTTCTCTTTTTTGTGTACTTGCTAAGGAGTTCCTGAATACGACGATTGTTTGACTCAAGCCAGGAGACGAATGCAGGGTTAGGGTCTTGATTTATCCGAAAATCCTCCGGCGGGGTTAGAAAACCCCGCCTATCCGGTTTTATATTAACGATAGGCGGGACATTCTTGTCCCGCTCATTTTCATCTCCCTTTGTAAACACTGGCTCATGAGGATTTGCCAGGGAATTTAGTGGAATCGTTTCCTTACATAACTCCCTGACAAAATCCTTGAGGGAATCAAGTGTGGTCTTTTCAAGAATTTCCTCCCACAATTCTCTGTGCGGCGGTTTTTGGGATAACTCAGTATCAAGCCAGTCTTCCCATTCCCTCTCAAAGTGCTCTTCAAAAGCAGCCCCATCATCTTCTGTAAATCCTGGGTCTATGCCTGCCTCTACAGGATAAAGACGGAGCACATACCCTGCAAAACTGTGCATTGTACATATCTGTGCCTTCTCGATCTCAGATAGTGCATTCCTCGCCCGCTTCCTGATTTCAATATCACTGAGTTGATAATCATCAAAAATCTCGGAGAGCATACGGTTTTCAGGCGTAATTAACCCCATCCCCACCCTAACCCTCCCCTTGAAGGGGAGGGAATTTTCATCATCCTTGGCCGTCTCCTTGAAGGGGAGGGGAATTTCCTCTCCCTCAGGGAGAGCTGCAATTAAATTCCTTCCAAATCCCTCCCCCCTCTTTTGCGGGGGGAGGCAGGAGGGGGGATCAGGGTGAGGGTGGGGTTTTTCATCTCCTCCGGTTAAGGGAGGGGGAATTGCAATAATCCCCTCCAGTTTTTTTCTGAGACGGCTTCTCATCTCCCCTGCGGCCTTATTTGTAAAGGTTAGTGCAACTATGTCTGTAATCTTTAATGGATCATGCGGCCTCATTAAAAGGCATAAGATACGGTCAACAAGTAGAGTGGTTTTACCGGTACCGGCCCCTGCAGTGACAACTATATTCTTGTCAAAAGTTGAAACTGCAAGCCTTCTGTTTTCATAGTCAGGAAGATTGTTCATAATAAGGTAACCCCATCCCCACCCTGACCCTCCCCTTGAAGGGGAGGGAAACTTAATCTCTAACTTCTTGCTTCTTACTTCTAACTTCTGCTCACTTTGTGACACACATCTCAAACATGTTCACTTAACTACTTCTTTCCTTAAATTATAATACGGTCTCACCCTTTCATCCCTCTCTGCCCTAATGAATGAGGGGAAATGATTTTTGCGGCATATTGTTGAATAGTCACAGTTATCACAATAATCACCGGGGATAATAAAAAAGAGCCCGTCCATGATCCCTTTTATCAATAATGCCGCGGTTGTGTTTATCTGACTGCCAAGCGGTCCATCCCAGCAGTCACCAGGGAATTCAGAGCGTATCCCATTTTTGTCCTCCGAATCCCAGGCAGGTGCGATAAAATAGAAGCTCACCTTTGATGAAACAAGATTTTCCAATCCCATCTTTTTCAGATATTCCTTTGCCATCAGCAGATATAAAGGGGGCTGCAGCCTCTTTCCCCTTACGGCAGAAAGGGGAAGGTTCTTATCATCACTGCTCATCTTTCTTCCTGTCTTGAATTTATAATCAATAACCCTGAATTGACCTTTTTGTGTGTTTACATCTATCCTGTCAATGATGCCGTGGAAAGAGACAGCTTCATCCGGAGATAACCCCATCCCCACCCCCCGATAACTACTTCGGGGGCAGGCTCTAACCCTCCCCTTGAAGGGGAGGGAATTTTCATCATCCTTGGCTTTCTCCTTGAAGGGGAGGGGAATTTCCTCTCCCTCAGGGAGAGCTGCAATTAAATTCCTTCCAAATCCCTCCCCCCTCTTTTGCGGGGGGAGGCAGGAGGGGGGATCAGGGTGAGGGTGGGGTTTTTCTTCATGGAAAAGACTTCTCTCATCAATCTCATAAGCAAACGGCTTAAACCCTGAAACGGACATCTCCTGATTATCCAATTCTATAAGGGCCTTCAGCACATTGGTTAATCTTTTCTGAAGTATCTCCCATAGCAGGGGATAGCCTGTCTGGTTTTCCTCCTGATATTTTTTGAATTCTGCAAGGGCGGCCTCTTCAAAACTACAATTGCCGCTGCTGTAAAACCTTCTTAATATTGCATGACAGATAGTCCCGGTATCAGCAGGTGAAATCTCACAAATATTCTCCGGCCGCTCTAATTTCCTTAATCCAAGAACGCGGCTCATAAAATAGGAAAACGGACAGCGGGCGTAAGCCTCAAGGGATGTTGGAGAGATGCCGTAAGACTTAATATTCTCCCGGTAGAGATTCAGCTCTCCTGTAAGTCCGTCAAACCGCGTCAGGTCATGGCCTTTATTCTCAATCATTTTTAAATAAGCAAGCCCATTCTTATACAGCACCGGGTTCAGATCGAATCCTGAGATTACGTCCCAAGTGTCTCTCCTTTCTAAGATAACCCTTACAGCAAGCTCCTTTGGTGTCAGCAGGCGGTAGGTAAAATATTCCGAAACAGTGAACTTATCAGAGAGCCGTCTCGGTATATTAATCTCCGGTTTAAGAGGATACCCCTTCGTCATCTCATAAATATATCCCGACGGGATTTTTATCTGGCCTGCCTCATCAGTCCTCTGGTATAAGATAAATACCCGTTCACTTGCTGAGCTAAGCAGGAGGTAAAAAAGGAGTTTCTCCTCTTCATAACCATATAACTTTTCTGTTATCTTAAAATTTATTTTAAACCCAAGGTCATGCTCGATTATCCTCCTTACAGCATCCTTTAACAGGGGGTCTTCCCTGATGTTCCTCGGAAACACCTTCTCATTCATGTTCAGGATGAATAATACTTTAAAAGGAATCCCCCGTGCAGACATAACATCAAGTACCTGAACCCCTGCTATATTATCATCTCCAACAGGGATGCTCATTTTTTCGAGGCGTCGTATGAAAATATCTGTAAAATCATTTAATGTAACTTCCCTGCTTGTTAAGTTAAATGATTTCAGGGATAAAAGCGCATCATCAATAAAACTCTCTGTGTCTAAATATTTTTTAATTAATTGTCTGAATTTATCAATATAAACTTCCCATTCACCGTATCCCGGAAGCGTGTCAAAATCCGTTTTAAGAGAGGTGATGAATGATTTGAGGCCGGAGATCTGCTCCCATTTGATGGGGGGCACATATGCGTCTTCATCTGAAACTCCCCCCCTTTGTATAAGGGGGGGCATGGGGGGGTTATTTTCAGATGAACCCACATGAGCCTTCGGTTCACAAAGGGCAATGAAAACCCCACCCTCACCCGGCCCTCTCCCTGAGGGAGAGGGGGCTATGTTGATTCCCTCCCCTTCAAGGGGAGGGGTAGGGTGGGGATGGGGTTGATTTTCGGATGAACTACTGCCATATTTATCAAGCCGTTTCCACTCCTCAATACCCTTTGATATACCGGCTTTTCTTGAAACCATGTCCCACAAGTCCGGTTCTGGTTCTACTCCTTGCGGACAGAATTCCTTGACCCTGCAATAGTGAGAAGATACAAGGTCAATAATATCAGAACGCCTGAAGTCCTCTCTTAGCACGGATAGGAGCAGGTGTACTGCCTTTGTATTCTGATACCTGTTTACAGGCACTTTTGCACTTGAGATATACGGGATGCGATGTGTACGGAATATCCTCTCAATTAAAAGGCCGTACCCGTCTATGTCCCTTGCTGTTACACCTATATCTGAGAAATTATATTCATCATCCTCAACTAATCTGAGGATGCCTTTTGCAACTGTTAAGACCTCATCTTCTGCACCTGAGACGTTTATTACTATAGTCTTATGACCAAAAGGAAACAGGGTCTCAGATTTTACAGCAGTTTCAACAGGGGTTGATAGTCTAATGATATTGCCCTGATCATTAATCATCCCCTGTATGTAGCCCTCATAGAACCTCTTTGCAAAAGAATATGCAGGTGTATTATCCACAAGCGGGAAGTAGAGTGAACATGGATAATTCTGAGCTATGGAATGAAACAGGTCATACTGCACCTGAGTAAGGTCATAAAATCCATAATATATTATCTCTTTAAATTTATGCAGGAATTCGGAAGAAGGGACAAGACCTTCTGCCATGTCAGTAAAATCAGAATAACCTGTTATGCCGAGTATGCTTAGCCTTGAAAAGAATTCTTTGAATAATAAATTAAGAGGAACAACCTTGCTTATGTCTTCATTTTTAAACACGCCTTCCCTGAGGGCCTCAGCTAAAATATCCGGGTCAACCCTCGCATCCTTCATATCCCTAAGAGTAGCCCATAGGGCGCCGCATCCTTCAGGTGTATCACTGAAATAGCGGAAGGCATCTGCACCGGACATCGCACTATCTTCTTTCAATATCCGGCGGAGAAATTCTGTGAAAAAGAAATCATCAGTAATAAGATTCTTAACATGCCCATACCTTTCTTCACATACTTTTACTGCAAGACTGTGAAATGTAAGGAAGTGCACCCCCATAAGATTCATCCCACATTCCCTTGTTAAAAAGACCTTTAGTCTTGAGCTGAGATGTTTTGAGGGTACAACTATTGCAATGGGGGCAAGAGGGTCTTCCTCTTTAATAAATCTAATGTTTCTGAAAATTGCCTGTTCTAAATCAGGATGAAAATTGCCGAGATAGATTTTTTGCATAGGTAATTCCTTCCCGCTTACTCAAAGCAATCTAACACACCGTAAACCTATATTCAACATAAAAAAACACATAGATAAAGATTGAGATTAAGTTATAAGTCGGAATCCCGATACCTTACATCCGGTAGGAGATAACAATAATTAGACTTGATTTCTTGGATTTAAAGATTTAAAATATCTCACCAATTTAATAAACCTTAAAAAGGGGGCTTAATGTACCTGACAAAACGGATTGGAATCTTCATCATTATTTTATTACTTCCAATTGTTATCCTGAACTTTAACAGTGTTGAGGCATCTGATAAATTGAGGCTTTATGGCTTCTTTGACTTTGAATTTGAAAAGGCAGACAGTGTCCCAGGAGATACTAAAGGGTCATTTGATCAACATCGTTTCAATCTCTTAATCGATGCCCCGTTGAATAATAAATTTACTGTAAAGGCACATATAGAGTATGAGCACAGTCCCAAAATAAGCAGCATTCCAGACAATCCAAGTAAAGGTGATATTACAATTGAATGGGCTTATGCTGAATATATCATTAACAATAGAGGCTCTTGCAAAAGTAATAAAATAAGTGAATTTTTCTGAATTTATTTGGTGTAAAATTGCTCTCCTTTTGGTAGAATATGTTTGTTAAAAAATACCACACAAAAGGAGAGCCGATGAACTTGAGAGATAAAATAT
>JACRGV010000044.1 GCA_016212215.1 Nitrospirota bacterium | reverse complement strand
TACAGGCACAGGCACACTGTTCGGATCACTCGCATTCGTACCAAGTACAAACTCCTGCCAGTCCGTCCACTCATCCCCATCAGTATCTGACGTAGCCTTATTATTTATAACCAGAGGGTCTAATCCATTACTCACCTCATATCCATCAAATATCCAGTCCCCATCCGTATCAGGATTGTTCGGGTCTGTGCTATAGATAGTTATCTCATCAGAATCTGAAATACCATCAAGGTCAGTATCCATGTTCGGTATACTATTCCAATCAGAAGGATTACTTCCCCCCTGGTATTCTTGGATATTAGAAAAACCATCCCCATCAGGGTCACCATTTACCCCATTGTCACCTGAAGAGTCTAATGGATTTAAACCATACTGAACCTCCCAACCATCCGGCAATCCATCACCATCTGTATCATTGTTGAGCGGGTCTGTCCCAGTATCGTTTGGATCAATAAAGGTTCCTGAATTGGTCTCTACAGAATCAGACAATCCGTCGTTATCATCATCAGTATCTACACAATCAGCCTGGCCATCGCTATCCGAGTCAGGAAAACCTTCGTCTATCAGCCCATTAAGATCGTTATCAATGCCATCACAAATTTCAATTGTGCCAACCTCGCCGGTACGTACCGGCCACACATAGTAAAGATCGAAGGATTTACCGCCGTCGCCCACGTAGCCAACCCACAAACCAACGACCCAAGCATTGCTCGGGTAGGAGGCGCTAGAAGAAGACGACCAATAGGTGATGGACTGCACATTATTAAAACCCTGCGAATTAAGCCAGACAGATGAATCAGACTGCCCGACATGCATCATGCTTCGCAGCTCATTGACATTGGGCAATCGCCAGTCTGAGTAACCAAGGTAACTATTTGTATTCAAACAAGCTACATAATTCAGTGCATCCTGCCATGTCTTCCATACGGCAGTAGAGCATGTAGCAGGCCCCGGTGCATTGCCATCCTGCGTCCATATCAGGCCGGTGAGGTTGTCGGTGACTGTGCCGTCGCTGTTGTCTATAAATCGTGAGCTTGGCCAGGCAACACCGGCCTGAATCTCCCCATCCTGCCCTGTGCCGGTACAGGCGATCACTGCCTCTGCCGAATCATAACAAGTCGTCTGGCCGGTTTTTGGAAGCTGAATGACCGAAGAACCAAATGAACGTACTGGCCACACGTAGAAGCCGTCGAAGGACTTAGAGTTAAAGCCCATGTCGCCACCCCACATACCGACGTCCCACGCACTGTACAGATAGCGGGCGTAAGAAGTAGACGACCAGTAATTGTAAGACTGCACATTACTGAATCCCTGCGAGTTTAGCCATGTAGCTGAATTGCTTTGCTCCGTATTGACCAGACTCTGAAGCTCGAGGACATTCGGCAATCGCCAGTCAGTATAACCGAGATAGCTATTTGTATTCAGACAAGCCACATAATCCAATGCACCCTGCCATGTTTTTGTAGTGGAAGGGGAACATGCTACAGGCCCAGGCGCATTAGCATCCTGTGCCCATATCAAACCTGTGAGGTTATCAGTAACCGTTCCATCTAAATTGTCTGTAAATCTTGGGATCGGCCATGTTACACCGGCCTGAATCTCCCCATCCTGTCCTGTCCCGGCACAGGAGGGAATCACTGCCCCTGCCGAGTCATAACAGGTCGTCTGTCCTGTTTTAGGAAGGTCTATTGCAAATGCATTTGATGAAATAAATATAGAGAGGAATATAGTAAAAAAATATAATGTTATAGAATTGAAATTAAAATAATGAATATATGATTTAGGCATAACAGTACCCTCCTAATTTTAAAGACAATAGAGTTATATTTCTTTTGATATCCATCGCAGTTTTCCTTGAAATTAAATTAACAGATTGTCAATTAATCTACAAAGGTGAGGTAAGTTAATTGAACTATAGTATTCTAATAATTCGTTGTCAAGAATTTTTATTAAGAATGTTTATTAGTAACCGTTCACAGTTATCAGTTTACGGTTCACGGTTTTTCAACGAGTTATGTAACGCTTGGAGCATTTTTGAAATTGACAACTTCTAAATCTTCAAAAGAAGCGCCCACAATTTCATCTTACTTTTATATTTTTCTTAACCGTTAACTGTAAACTGTCAACTGCGAACGGTTACGTTTATTATAAGAAATCGGGGAATTTCAACGCAATGCCGTTATGTCATTAATCACTGCTACAGGCTCCAATTTATAAAAATATTCCTTAACCTTTTCCAGTGATGAGTCAATATAGGTATAAAGCAGTATAGTGTCTTTCTCAGCAAATCTAAACGACGGAATTAATGTTGCTGTAATTTGTCTATAAGGTCCTTCCTTGCTTTCACTTCTCAATATATGGAAACCGTTGACAGGTTCATTGCCGTACCACGTGAGTATATTGCCTTCTTCATCCCGACTGACATGTAGTGAATCTCTATTTTGTGTTGCTACAAAACTGTTTCTTGTCTCTGGCCTATCATCTGCTAACTGCTTACTGCTGACCACTAACTTCTTTATGCTTGCAACTGAAACCTCATTTCCATTTGAGTCAATTATCCTGAAGGCGATGGTTACTGGAGCCGTATTATTCGAAAATCCCTCCGGCGGGGTAAGAAAACCCCGCCTATCCTGATATATATTAGGGATAGGCGGGACATTCTTGTCCCGCCTATTTTCATCAACGTTTGTTAGCGGCACGTTCATGGACATTTCATTCATTATATTCATTAATATAGCATTATCCGCTTCTTCACCTGAAAGGAATTTGCTTGTACCGTTTGGGTCAGTGACAATTGTGTAAGTAAACTCATGATTGGGATTGCTGATTTCTTTGCCTTGATTTACAATACCGTCTAATTTATCTGCTGACTGTTTGCTGTTTACTCCGCTCCCATCATCTGACTTCTGTACTTCATCTTCTGACTTATGACCATTTATGTCGGGGTCGTGCTTTGCTATAACTGTAACCGGACCATACTCACTGCTTTTCTTTCCTCTTGAATCTATCTCCTCAAGTTTGTAATAACACTTTTCCTGACACAATGTACCGGCTGTTGAATCAATATATTGATAAACTTCTCCCCTTACAGGACTCCCCTTACTTGAAATCAATATAGGATTAATTTTTTCGTAATTCCCTGTTGGAGATGTACTTCTCCATAAATAAAATCCTTCACTGTTAATCTCAGATCCGGTTCTCCATGAGATTATGACCTTATCATCCGATAGTTCAGCATCAAATGAAGAAAGCCTTATAGCCGTCGGCTTTTCGACATATAGGTAAACGGATGATGTATTGTTTGCAAGTTTAAATGCAGGTTCCGGATCGGATGTGGTTATTGTTGCCGAATCCGTCCAACTTAGCGGGCTGTCAATAACTACTGCCTTATAGGAAACCACAGGGTCAATGCCGGGGAGTGTTCGTGTTCCAGATAGAACACCCGGTAATGAATCTGATGTTAATCCCCAGCATATCTTATCTCCATTATCAACCCCGCCTGCAGAAATTGTTAATGCAACAGGCGCCAGGTAGGACTGATTATAATTGTCACAAAGAACTACATTCGGTGCATCATTATTATCATTATTGCCGTAGGTTAGTACAATGGTAACTGTATCTCCCGGCTTTATCAAGGCAGTGGATGCAGAGTTAACGGTCTTGGTAACAAAAAGGTTCGGTTCTGCATCAACCAATATGTCTGCAACAGAAATATTATCAGACAGGTCAGAATCAGAAGATGTAGTGGTTATAACAGCAGTATTAACTACATGAGTAATCCCGATAGGCATGTGTGCATTTGTATCAGGAGTGCTGTCGTGTATCTTGCCGTCATAAGTAAGTACAAAAGGTCCGCTTCCGGCTGTAACTGTACCGGCGCTCCATGTAATCTTGTTGCCGTCATCAATCCCGCCACAGCAAATATTTGAAGGAATTATATAACTCTGGTCATAGTCATCTGTTATTACCGTGGTGTAGGCATCACTACCGCCGGTATTGCCGTAACTCAGAGTAAATGAAAGTGTTTTGCCAGGGTTTACAGTGCCGGTATAACCTTTAGTTATAAATAGGTCTGCTAAGGCAGGAGGCGGCGGTTCTATCAGGCATGTTGATGAACATCCATCACCATTCAGATTATTCCCATCATCGCAGGTTTCTCCTAAGCCGGCCTGAAGTACCCCATCACCACAATATTCGATAATACAAACCGCACTGCATCCATCACCTGATGTATTATTCCCGTCATCACATTGCTCTACGCCTTCAACAATATTGTTACCACAAAGGGGCAGCGGCGGCTCTATCTGGCAAGTAGATGAACATCCGTCACCATTCATATTATTTCCATCATCACATGTTTCACCTAATCCAGCCTGAGTAATTCCATCACCACAGAATTCTATGACACAAACCGCACTGCATCCATCACCTGATATAATGTTCCCGTCATCACACTGCTCCCCGCCTTCAGGAATACCGTTACCACAGATTGCAGGAGGAAGCGCCTCTATCTTTTTAATGGGAACATCCTGTGAACCGGTTGCAGTACTGTTGCCATGCAGGGTTGCACCCGGAAAACCTGATGAACCGATAGCAAGATGTGCCTTCCAGTATAATGCCCATTTGCTGTTATAGGTTCCTGCCTCTGATGACCCAAAGAGGACTGCCCATGTATCCTGTATCTTCCGTGAAGGTGAACTACTGCCGGCAGGGTCTTCATCAATCAACCCATCAGAGTCATTATCTAAGCCATTGGTAATCTCTTCATCTACGTTTGAATCATTAAGGGGGTCATCGTTTAAACCGGTGTAGGTGTGACCTGTAATTATACAAGGATTTGAAGTTATAGGATTATCCCCAAAGGCACGGGTAGGCTGAAATGTGCAGTTCTTGGTTAGAGAACCATCACTCATCTTTCCTACATAATAATCAGCAGTAGTATCTATTCCCGGGATTCCCGTCCTGAGATTATCATGTTCATTGGTCATATAATAAGTACCGGCATCTCCCGGTTTTGGAAGATTAACCCTGAGGCGGTAAGGGACATAGTTGCCTTCAGTCCACCCCTTTAATACACCGGATGTCCAACCGTTCATGGGGGTTACACCATTTGCCCATGAAGGCAGGGCTGATTGAGTGCAATCTCCTTTTGACCATGAACAACCCTGAAGGAGAAATTGGGCAGTGTCAAGGAAACTGTTAGATGCGAGTATCACATCAGGGTTGGGGATTGTATCAATAGCCTCTATCGTATAAACACCTTCTACCAGTATATGATCTACATAATAAGTGTACGCAAAGTTACCATCCACATTGGTTATAATGGTGTCACTGCCGGGTGTCTCTGTACCATTACCGGTAACAACACTGCTATCAGGTCTGGTTATCTTTATAAGGACGGGTGTATAAGGCGTGAATCCGACCCCGTAAATGTGGGCAGTATCCCCTTTGAGATAGTTCGGTTCATCTGTCCAGATAAATTCATTGCCTGTGGCCGACAATACCACCTGTGAAGAAACAAAAAGGGACAGAAGCAAAAAAACGAAGAAAATACCAAGTCGCAATAACCTTCTTCTCATAACAAAGCTGCCTCAATCTGGGGTATAGATTATATTATTTTTGTATTTTTATAACAGTTATCTTATCCCTTGTCTATTACCCAAGTGGGTATTTTTTTAAGTTAAAAAATAAGTTCATCCGAAAATCCCTTCCGGCGGGGTAAGAAAACCCCGCCTATCCACATAATGGGGGGAAACCCCGACTATCCATTAACAAATTGAGGATAGGCGGGACTTTCTTGTCCCGCTGATTTTCATGGCCCTTTGTGATCCCTGGCTCATGACGGTTCATCCGAAAATCTTAACGCAAGGCTGTCTTATTTTCCATGTTACTTATAATCTCAATTTTGTAGTAATACTCTTTCCCTTTTTCCACCTTTGCATCAACATAGTTATATTTGAATAGTTTCCCATCCTGCCCTGTGCTTAGATATGGTATAACTGTCTTTGTTATCTTTTGATATTCGCCGTCTTTCTTTGTACTGCGTAATATATGGAAGCCTTTTACAGGTTCAGAGGCATACCAAGTGAGTTCGATACGGTCTGCGTATCTTTTTGATTTCAGATAATCCTGATTTTCTTTATCTAACTTCTGACTTCTAACTTCTGACTTCTCTCCTTTTCCCTCTACACTGGCTATTGCCACCTCATTCCCCTCTGCATCAATAATCCTGAACTGTATGGATTCAGGGGAGTGTCCGTCATTGCGAGGCGAAGCCGAAGCAATCTCATTTTTTGCAACTGTATCATCACTACTGTTTTCTGTTTTTTCTTCATTCTGACTTCTTACTTCTGACTTCTTACCTCTAACTTCTGACATCTGGCTTTCTGCTTCTACCTTCTGCTCCCCGGCCTCTTCATTTATTATCCCCGCCACCCTTTCATCATCTACCGTTTCACCAGAAAGAAATTTCACAGGGCCGTCTGCGTAGGCAACTATTGTGTAAGTTGATCTTACGACACTTTCCACTTCACCCTCCCCCTTGAGGGGGGAGGGGAGGGGTGTGGGTGTTTGTTGTTGAATGTCTTCAATCTTTTGATCTGCTAACTGCTCACTTCTTACTGCTATCTCTTTCGCCTTTGCTACTGCCGATAACGGTCCATACTGCGCCAGTTTTCCGCGTGTATCCACCTCTTCAAGTTTATAATAGTAGCTCTTGCCTTCTTCAACTGAAGCATCCACAAAGCTATACCTTCCTCGGCTAAACCCACCTCCGGTACTTGCTACCATTGAAGGTGTTATTCTGTTATATGGCCCGATGGAAGATGTACTGCGGAGGATGTGAAAGCCTTCAGTATCAATCTCTGCTCCGGTAGACCAAACGATGAGGTTACTGCCCTCCCCCTTTGAAACATTGAAAGAGGAGAGGCGGATGGCAGTAGATTTCTCACATCTGGTCTCGGAATCACAAATCATATCGCCCATGAAAAATTTTCCAGAAAGCAGGTCACAGGCCGCCTTGCTTGTGGGAGCTGTACATGCATCTACAGTTTCACAACAGCCAAGAGGGTCAAGGACAGAACCTTCACATGATGGGCAAGGATTATACCAACCTACCGCGGCAGGTACATGCGAAGTAATAAATATTGCGAGCAATATTGAACATATAAGTAGTCTTCTTTGATCCATCATGATAGATATTCCTCAAGTTATTATATATTATGTTCTTTTTCTTCTTGATTTGCTGCAATACTTTAAGTAAATCAATCCCATTTTTTTCTTTTATTAATTAAGACTTTTATAAAAGTCTGAGATATGATGAATTCGTCATTCTCAGTAAAGTGTGAATCCTGTCTTTATTAATATGTTGCAAAACCTCTGTATTAACATTTTCATGGAAGAGAAGGTTTTTGTAATAGCCTCTTTTACTCATAATATTTCAAAAGGATCTTTATCGACTCACCTTCAGCTATTACTTCCTTGACTTCAAAAAAGTAATGACCATCCAAGGTAACTGTTTCCTTTGATCTTACTAACTGTTTCAATCTCTTCCCATTAGGATACCTTATAAGATTTCGTTCAATGATAAATTTCCCTTTCTCAACATAAACTGATGGTTCCTTTAAAAAAAACTTTTTAAACTCATTTTCCCTTAATTCCCCAAAACCAGGATCTTCTTCATTGGGTATTTTATATACTTCTATATAGTCTATATCATTAAATAAGAAATGATTATTTATATCTGTAAAAAATCGTACCAAATCTAATGCTTCCTGCTCATTCCTTATTATTCGTATAACCTTGTAGAAATCAGATGCCTTCTCTATTTTTATCTTCTCTCCATCTTTGACTGCAAACAATCGTAAAAAGGCTTCAACTGGTTCCCCTGCAGAACCAGTAAAACTTTTATATAATATATATCCTTTAAGATTAAGATTTGTCTTAATTCTATCTTTAGTATCATACATAAAATCTTTTGCTTGGGTTACAACATAATAAAAACAACATATTATATTTAATGTGATGACTAAACTAACTCTTATCTTTCTGGTATTTGACATTTTTAAAAAGGACAAGCTTTATCTTTTGCTTTATCACAATTCTCCTTTTTAGATTTCTCTACACTCCCTTTGTATTCTTTAAAGATATCACAACACTCTTTATTATAATGTTCACCAATTTGATGGTCACCTCCTGCATGATCTTTTAATGTACAATCGCATTTCTTCAGTTCCCTTTCAGCACAGTTGACACTTACAGTATATGCTCTGCACTCAGAGAATGCACTCGTTTCCTTAATCCAATTTTTATACTTCTCAATGCAGTTCGCTTGTTCCCCAATATCTTTTCCTGCATTATCATAACATGTTTTAAATAATGCACAACATGGGCCTCTGTAGTTTCTGTGATCAGATTCATGTTCTTCAGTACATACTCTGGTACATTTTTTATTATAAATTTCTGTCACCATTGTACCTGTGTTTATATCACACCAAGTTTTACCGTTTACCTCCTCAAATTCCTTACTCAAATTGGGTAAAAGTACTTTCCCGTTATTGGTCTTGTAATTTAGAGGGTTGTTTTCTACATAACTATATTTATTAACAGCAAGTAGGTGTATATTATCTTCGCCTATTTCATTTTGAAGAAACCTACCTGACTTAGGATCGTAATATCGAGTTTTGTAGAAATATAAACCAGTTTCCATATCAAATACTCCGCTTGTAAACATAAATTGATTTGAAATTATAGAAGATAAACGAAATAAGAAGGAAGGATCAAGTATTGTTGTCTCACCGTAGGCGTCGTATTCGTAACGTTCAACAATAACTCCTGAACTATTAGTCACAGCAGAAACAGTCCCGAGGGAATTCTGGTGATAATAATATGTGTTGCCGCTACGGTCCATAGTAAGTATCTCATCTATCCAGCTTCCGAATGTATAGGTAGCTGCCACAACATCCAGACCATCCCGCTCCTCAATTACCCTTGAGCCGTCAAAATAGTATCGTGTTATAGTACCAGCGACGTTCTTCTCTATGCGTCTGCCGAGCGGGTCATATTTGTAAGAAATTGCACCTGGGGCTACATCTGTGAGGCGGTTTTCATAGTCAAAACTAAATGCCCTTGTTCCATCATTAGTAAGGTTGCCGTTTAAATCATAGAGAGGGAATACAGCCCCGCCGCTGACTATCGCCGTATATTCATTAACACTGTTGGTTGTGTAGGTGGTAATTGTTGCATCTTTATTAGTAGAAGTACGGTTTCCGACTGCATCATAGTTATAAGCCGTCTGGGTAAGAGGTGCCGGTATAGTCCCGCTGATATTGAGGGTGCCTTCTTTATACGCCGTCACCCTGTAGATGTTGTCATAGAGATATTGCTCTGAGTTGGTGAGGTAATGAAATTTCTTCTGGTATTTTCTGTTCCCCTCATTGTCAAAAGTATATTCAAAATCTGTAAAAGGTGTAATGCCGGCAAGATGTGTAAGATTTGTAGTCCAGTTGTTGGCATTATGTGTGTATGCAGCGGTTGTTGTGTTCATGGGATAGTCCCTCCCAACAAGCCGGTTACCTGCATCATAGCTGTACAGGACAATGGTATTTAAGCCCTCTTTTATATTATTGAGCCTCTGCCTGAGGTTCATCTCCTCGGTCACGCTCTTTCCGCCGGGGTATGTAAGGGTACGTTTGCGGTTCGGTATGTCATAAATGTATGATGTGGCCTTTCCATTCAAAGTCTCGGATAGTGTCCTGTTTGCATTGTCATAGGCATAGGAGATAGCGGCATTGGCGTTGGCCGCTGTAAGCATACTTCCTGCACTGTCATAAGTAAAGGAGTCGTCGTTTATGCCGGGATAATTACGCAGGGTCAGCCTGTAAAGGTCATCATAAATATAGGCAGTAGTATTTCCATTCTGGTCTGTCCTTGTCAGCATGTTCCCTACTACGTCATAAGAAAAGCCCCTTGTTGTGAGGTCTGCATAAGTCTCTGAAAGCAGGCGGTTCAAGGCATCATAGGAATATGTTGTAGAATTCCCCTTTGCATCTGTAATCATGGTGAGATTACCCACAGGATCATATAAGTGGATAGTAAGATTGCTGAGGGCGTCAGTTGTCATAATGCGCCGGTTCAGTGCATCATAAGTATACGAGGTTGTATTACTATTTCTGTCTGTCACAGTCAGTTGATTCCCCGCATCATCATAAGAATAAGCAGTAGACTGGGACATCGGGTCAGTCACAGATACCAGACGGTTTGCGGCATCATAGACATTAGTGGAAGTAAACCCGTTACCATCTGTGGACGTCAGGCGATTCCCGTTGGCATCATAACTATAGGCAGCTACCACTCCTACAGAGTCAGATATGCCGGTCAGACGGTCTGCTGTATCATAGATAGAGGTCGTTACATTGCCACCAGGTGAAGTGACTGTCTGCTGCTTCCCATCAGGATAATAAGTGTAAGATGTAGTCTCGCTCATCGGGTTTGTCTCACTGACCAACTGTTTCAGT
>JACRGV010000043.1 GCA_016212215.1 Nitrospirota bacterium | reverse complement strand
ACCGTTATCTCAGGTACATGTTTGAACGCCTGCCATTGGCTGAGACTGAATCAGACTACAAGGCATTATTACCTCAATACGTTGACCGCAACTCCATCCTCAGCATGCAGCTCTGAGGGTGGGGTTAATTAACCGCTTACGGTTTGAGTGCGACCGATTGAGCAAACCCGAAGGGGTAGTTGAATCTACGCTGAGGGGTTGCGATTGAGGAGCACACAAAGATGGCCGGAAGATGAGATGCCTAAATGTATAGGTTATTTTATGACAGACCCTAAGTGTGGTGTCCCCGGAATTTCATAACAAACATCGTATCGTATCACGTGCAATTAACCTTGCCTCATCCACAGGAATAACATATACATCTATGTTGGAGTCACCGGCACTTATGCGTCCACACCCATTACTCCCGACTGTAAGATTATTAAGATTTTTATCAAGAATAATACCGAGCTTATCCATCCCTGAACATATACGCTCCCTTACCTCAGGGGAATTCTCACCGATTCCGCCGCCGAAGATAATTGCATCAGCACCGTTCAGCACAGAAAGATATGCACCTATGTACTTTTTCACGCGGTAGCAGAACATGTCTATTGCAAGCGAGGCCCTCTTGTTCCCTTCCTTCTCTGCTGTGAGGAGTTCTCTCATGTCCCCTGATATGCCGGAAACTCCAAACAATCCTGACTTAGTATTCAGCCATTCATCTACTGTTGCAACATCCACATTCTCATGTTCAGAAAGAAACCTGACAATAGAAGGGTCAATATCCCCTGAACGTGTCCCCATTACAAGCCCCTCAAGCGGGGTAAATCCCATTGAAGTATCTATTGATATACCGCCTTTAACAGCCGCAGCAGAACATCCGTTGCCGAGCTGAATAGTTATCAAACGGAGCTGTGCTAACGGTTTTGATATTATTGTTGAATACTGTTCAGCCATATCCCTGTGTGCTATCCCATGGAAACCGTAACGCCGTATATTGTGGTGTTCTGCAAGTTCATGAGGGATTGCATATCCTGAAGCTGCATCAGGAATGTTATGATGAAATGCCGTGTCAAATACTGCGACCATCGGCATATCAACACCAAGGATGTTTCTTGCTGCATTAATAGCTGTAAGTGAAGGTCTGTTGTGGAGCGGCGCAAGGCGGCTGATCTCATCAATAACAGATATAACGTGCTCATCAATAATCACAGGCTGATGGAACATGGAACCTCCATGAACTATCCTGTGTCCAACTGCATTTAAACCTTTCATACCGGGAATAATTGCAGACTCAAGCCGGTTAAAGACGAGGCGTATCCCCTCACCATGGTCATTTACCTTGCAGTCTTGCTTATACTTCTCACCTTCTTTCCCTGTAAATGAAAGATCAGACCGGCCTCCTATCCTGCTTATAATGCCATGAGCAAGCCGGGCTTCTTCACCTGCTAATAGGCTATCATCAGTGAGATCGAATAACTCAAATTTTAACGTGGAACTTCCGCAATTGATTACAAGGACTTTCATAATTTCTTCAGTAGAGATACACTTCCGTGATTATACTATTTTCTATGCAACTCCATCCCGAATTATAATATAACCCCTGTGAAATTAAAATCGAAATCATTTCTTGACAGCAATTCTTCGGTAAGACATTTTTCCCTTGTGTATGCGGGACAAGAATCCCGATGGGCGGGGTTTTCTAACAGGACATAAATTCTTATTGACAGAAAAACTCTCCTTTTGCCATAATGAACCCAGAAACATAAATTCCAATCAATATTCCTATCAAATGAATATCCAACTGCTACTTATTTTCATAATCCTGATTGCAGACATTGGCTTGTTTCTGAGCGACCGTATGCGGCCCGACCTCATTGCCCTGTTGACTGTAGTCACCCTCGGCTTGACCGGTATTCTGACGCCCCATGAAGCATTCTCCGGGTTTAGCCGTTCGGCGGTAATTACTATACTGGCCATATTTATCTTGACAGACGGGCTACGGCGCACCGGTGTAACTGAACAGGTCGGCAATCTACTGGCAAAAATTGCCGGTACCCGTGAGAGATGGTTAGTGCTTATAGTTATGTCGGCTGGTGCCTTCCTTTCCCTTTTTATGAACAACATTGCTGCAACATCGGTACTACTACCGGTAGTTTCGGAGGCGGGACACAAGGCTGGAGTTAAACCTGCGCGTACCTTGATGCCGCTGGCCTTCGCTACTATTCTTGGGGGCATGGCCACTCTTCTCACCACTACCAACATTGTTGTCAGCAGTCTGCTTCGTGATCATGGGTTAGCCGGTTATGGCCTGTTAGACTTCGCTCCCATTGGCCTGCCTGTTGTCATTATTGGTGTAATTTATATGGTATTTGTCGGACGACGAATGTTGCCGGCGCAGACGCCTGCTCATTATATGGAGTCCACCCGCCGGACTGAGGGTGACCTGATTGATATTTATCGTCTCGGTGAACGTTTATTCAGGATTCGCATACCGCTTGGATCAGTGATGAACGGCAAAACGCTGGCACAGAGTGCATTCAGGGAACGGTACAATTTTACTGCAGTAGCGATTAATCGCAACGATTTTATAACCCTTGCGCCAACCCCGGATTATATCCTGCAGCAAGGTGATATCATACTTTTTACCGGTAAGGTAGAGGATTTAGAACAACTCGATATGGAACCCTACTTTGAGATTCTTCCTCCCCTCAATTGGAGCGAACAGGACCTGGAATCACCGGCTATTGTAATAACTGAAGCAGTACTGGCGCCGCGTTCCGTGCTAATCGGCCAAACATTGCGTCAGGCACACTTTCGAGATAAGTACGGTATGACTGTGCTGGCGGTCTGGCGCGGCGGACAAAGAATCAGGACCAGCCTGACCGACCTGCCTCTTCAGTTCGGGGATGCACTTCTCATGCAAGGGCCGCGCGAGCGTTTGCGGATACTACACACTGAACCGGATATCATATTACTGGCGAATGGTAAAGAAAAAGTAAAATTAGTACCCGGCAAAGGCCGGTTGGCATTAATCATAATGTGCATAGTTTTGCTGGTGGCGGCACTCCAGCCGACAATCGTTGGTGAGGCAATGCTGGGAGGGGCGCTGGCAATGGTGCTTCTCGGCGTTTTGACGATGGACCATGCCTACCAATCTGTTGAATGGAAAACCATATTCCTGGTTGCCGGGATGCTGCCGATGGGCATTGCAATCACTAAGACCGGTGCTGCATCATTACTTGCAGAATGGTTAATTCAAATAGCCGGACCGGCCGGACCGCTTGCTCTGCTGGTGGGGTTGTTCTGGCTTACTGTATTGTTAACCCAAGCCATGAATGGTGCTGCTGTGGCCGCCATCATGGCCCCTATTGCTATTCAGGCAGCCCGGAACATTGGTGCAAATCCACGGTCTATGGTCATGGGCGTAGCTTTAGCAACATCAATGGCCTTTATGACACCCCTTGGACACCCGGTTAACCTGATGATTATAGGGCCGGGAGGTTATCGTTTCAGAGACTTTTTAAAAGTCGGCTTACCGTTGACACTACTTTTATTCATAACAATCATTATATTATTCCCGCTATTTTGGCCGCTGATACCCAAATAACCGGCATAATAAAAATTATTGGGCCTGTGTCACAAATAACAACTGTCTTATAGTCAGTCTTCGCCATGCAGTCCCCATTCAACGTCTTCCTGAATAAACTTTTCCATTAGTTCAACCTTATGGGTATCCAGAAAACGTCTCAGGGCTTCTAAAATAATGTCATCTTCATTTCGAAACCAGCCTTTTTCAACAAGGATTCTTACCTCCTGATATAGCTGATCCGGTAATTCTGTACATATAGCTTTCATAAAGGTTCCATTAAATTTGTTATATTCAACAGGATTTTATGTCTAACTCCGGGTAATGGTCAACTTTTATTTGTTAACTGAGGGTTTTCTTTATTCGTTCCTGCCAGGATTTTGGATCACGTTTTAAGTGCATTATAGCTGCAACAAGGATAATGTCTTCTCTGACTTGATACAACACTCCATAAGGGAATCTATTAGTCATGCACCGCCACATTATAGAGGTGAAGCGCCTGTTCAAATTTTTTTTCATTACTTAAACTACTGTTGACAGCATAATCGCCTCCTGTTACTGTATCCTAAAAAAATAATTCGTAGTACACCTTTATTGATGGACTGTATCTTATATTATTGCCATACTTGGTGTATTTAATAATACGCTGCGCACCGGTGACACTGTATTACGTAAAGCACTTTCTCTATAATGAACAGAAATAAGATAACCCTTTCCCAGCTCGAAGACTTCCTTTTAAAAGGATGCGATATTCTTCGCGGCAAGATGGATGCCTCGGAGTTTAAGGAGTTTATATTCGGCATCCTTTTTCTGAAGAGGCTGTCGGATGAATTTGAGGTAGCTACGGAGCAGGTAAAGGAGAGATTCAGGCTCCTTGCGCCTGAACAATTATTGGAGCTTATAAATGATCCCATGAGCTTCAAACCTTACACCCATTTTTTTGTTCCCCCACGCGCCAGATGGAACGATGCATGGACGGATGAAGAAGGAAAATACCATCCACCGCTTAGGGATGTAAAAACCAACGTAGGAACGGAATTAAACAAGGCCCTTCATGCGGTTGAAGACGCCAATGCCGATATTCTGAGCAACGTACTGAAAGGGATTGATTTCAATATCAAGAAAGGGAAGTCATCCATCCCAGACCAGCGATGGATTGACCTGATCAATCACTTCAACAGTAAACTGCCTCCGTTGATAAATGAAAATTTTGAATTTCCCGACCTGATGGGTGCTGCTTACGAATACCTGATTAAATACTTTGCCGACACTGCAGGGAAGAAAGGCGGGGAATTCTATACCCCGGCACAGGTTGTTCGTTTACTGGTGACGCTGCTGAAGCCGCAGGAAGGGATGGAGATATATGACCCTACTGTCGGTTCAGGCGGTATGCTCATTCAAAGCCTGCAATATGTTGAGGAGCATGGACAGAATCCAAGAAACCTGATGCTCTACGGCCAGGAGAGTAACCCAACCACATGGATCATCTGCCGCATGAACATGATCCTTCACAATATTTCTTCTGCAAACATCGAAGATGGCGACACGCTTGAAGATCCTAAAATACTGGATGGAGGGATATGGAAGAAGTTTGATATGGTGATCGCCAATCCTCCCTTCAGCCAGAATTACTCCAGGGCTAATTTGAAGTTTCAGAACCGCTTTGCTTATGGCTTTACTCCTGAAACAGGGAAGAAGGCTGACCTGATGTTTGTTCAGCACATGGTAGCCAGCCTGAAAGCCAAAGGCCGCATGGCTACTGTTATGCCGCACGGCGTGCTTTTCAGAGGAGGTGCTGAAAAAATGATAAGGAAAGGTCTGGTGGATGCCAATCTGATAGAGGCCATCATCAGCCTGCCTCCCGCCTTATTTTACGGCACAGGCATACCGGCCTGCATCCTTGTCATCAATAAGAACAAAGACGAAAAACTCAGGGACAGGATATTTTTCATCAATGCAGATGTGGAGTACGGCGAAGGCAAAGTACAGAACTTCCTGAGGCCTGAGGATATAGAGAAAATAGATTTTGTATTTACCCATAAACTGGAGATTGAGAAATACAGTAGGCTGGTGGACAAAGCTGCCATTGAAAGCCATGACTATAACCTGAATATACGCAGGTATGTGGACAATACCCCTGAACCTGAGCCTGAAGATGTAAAGGCCCATTTGACAGGGGGGATTCCTGCTATTGAAATTCAAAGCCAGCAAAAACAGTTTGATAAATTTAATTTTACTTCTAATATTATTTTCAAAAAGCACAGTGAAAACTACCAGTTGTTTATGGATGAACTGACAGCAAAATATGACATTAAAGAAACCGTGGAAGCCAATGAAAATGTGCAAAGCACAATTAATGAGATGAGGCAAACCCTTGATAGATGGTGGAGTACTGCAAAAGATGATTTTGCAAAACTTGCCCCGATTCCCAAAGCTAAAGAGAAGAAGGAATTTGAAAATAACAAGGGACGTGAAAGTATGATTGAGTATCTCTCACTTGGCGGCGGGAAAATGCCGGAAGTTAGGCATCACCTGATCACATCTCTGAAAGATGCGTTGATACCCAAAAACGTACTGGATGAATTTCAGGTGTCAGGTGCGTTTGTGAACTGGTGGAGTAATATCAAATACGACCTGAAAACCATTGCCACCATAGGCTGGACTCCTTCACTGATTCCAAAGGAGTATTTTATTGAAACCTATTTTAAGGCAGAACAGCAGTCAATACAGCAAACCGAAAAATTGATAAACGAAAAAGAAGCAGCCTTGCAGGAAGCCATTGAGGCGGTGGAATACGAGGCTGAGGAAGGCGAGGAAACAACCGCCAGGATGATAAAAGACTACCTTAATGCCCAGGTAAAATCATTAAGCGAACAGGAAGGGGCAGGGCAGGACGTGGCGGCGATTAAAGAAACATTGAAAAACATCAGGGATATAGAGTCAGAAATTAAAGAAGGCAAGGCAAGATTGAAGGAAAAGCAGGCTGATATGGAAAAGAAGATTGAGTACAAGATGTATGGCGTGGAGGATGAGAAGGCGGAGATGAACAGTCTGCTGATGCATAATTACAATCGTTTGGTAAAGATAGAGGCGGAAGGAGAGCCTGTTGATAAGAAGCTGACAGCCGCTTACAGGAAAACAGTTAAAAGTATTAATGAAGATAACAACAAAATAAAAGAACGCATGACCGGGCTGGATGACTTCCTGAAAAGTATCGGCGGCGTAATTACTTCGGAAGAGTGCAAGACCCTGATCCTGCAAAAGCACAACAGCCTTGTCCAGCAGGAACTGATGAAATACCTTAATGCCGAAAAGCGAAGACTGATTGCAGGGATAGAAAAGCTGTGGGACAAATATGCCGTGCCGTCACAGCAATTGGAGGCCCAGCGGCAAGGCTCGTTGGATAAGCTGAATGTATTTTTGAAAGAGTTGGATTATTTGAAATGATTGGTTTCATAGATGACTATACAATAGAGCAGTGTTGCGAAATCTTAGACAACCTAAGAGTTCCACTCAATTCTGATCAACGATTTGAAATTCAAGGCGAGTATCCATATTATGGTGCAAATGGGGTTCAGGGCTTTATTTCTAACTACGTTTTCGATGATGATTTAATTTTAATTGCCGAAGATGGCGGAAACTTTGAGCAGTTCGCTACAAAACCAATAGCATACCGAGTAAAGGGAAAATGTTGGGTAAATAATCATGCTCATGTCCTTAAAGCAAAAAAAGAGTTTAGTCAGGGTTTCATTTTCTATTCGTTAGAGCATAGAAACATTCTGTTTTTCATAGCCGGAGGAACTCGTTCAAAACTTACTCAGGGAGAACTCAGAAAAATAACTTTAAAGCATCCCGAAAAAAAGGAGGCTGACAAAATTGGCGAAATAATCGGCATATCCGATGAAGCCATAGCCCAAACCGAGACCCTCATTGCCAAATACCAAAGCATCAAAATCGGCCTCATGCAAGACCTCCTTACCCGCGGCATAGACACCAACGGCAACATCCGCAGTAAGGCCACGCATAAGTTTGTTGTGAAGAATGGCGTTGAAGTGCCGGAGGAGTGGGAGGTAAAAAAAGCCTCTGATTTAATGTTTATCATCAATGGAGGAACACCAGCTACATCAGTTAAAGAGTTCTGGGAGAGTGGGATAATCCCTTGGCTTTCAGTTGATGACTTCAACAATGGGAAACGCTATGTCAGTTTTACCTTAAAGCACATTACAAATAAAGGCTTAGAAAATAGTGCAACCAGATTGCTGCCGAAAAATTCTATAATCATATCTGCGAGAGGAACAGTAGGTGTCATTTCTCAGCTATCGAAGGAAATGGCATTCAATCAATCATGTTACGGTTTAGTGTCAAAGAATGAGAAGGAAATCTCAAATGATTTTTTGTATTACGGTTTGAAGCAGATATTTAGCAAAGGTGGTGTTGCTAAATCAGAAAGCGTTTTTGATACAATCACAAAAAACACATTTGATGAAATAAAAATTGCGTTCCCCAGCACTTCGAAGGAGTTTGGCAGAATCATTGAAATACTCGCTCAGAAAGATAATTTTATTGAAGAACAAACAATTCATCTTTCCAAACTCTACTCCCTTAAAACCGCCTTAATGCAGGACTTGCTGAGCGGGCGGGTTAGGGTGAAGGTACATAACGAGTAAAATATGTCGCAAGATAAAATACCTCCTCATATCAGGCTTGATGAAAAGAACCATGTGGAAGAGCCTTTTCTAAGACAACTGGAAGTCATGCCCGGTTTGCACTGGAAGGTGCTTCGCCTTGAAATGGGCAGCGGGCAGACCCCGCAGGAGACCCAGCGGGAAGACTTTACTCAGGTGCTTATGAAGAGAGATCTGGAAGATGCACTGAAACGCATCAATCCATGGATGAACGAACAGCAGGTATTTGAGGCCGTTTCTGATCTAACATCCCACGAAGGGGACAGCCTGTATAAGAACAACCAGATTATACTGGGACTACTGATCAATGGTACCAGAGTGCAGTGTCAAACCGAAGAAGGCCTGCGTAATGAACCGGTTCAGTTTATTGATTTTGTTAATCCTGCCAACAATAGTTTTACGGCTGTTTCACAATATAAAATACGAATCATTGGCACTGACAGGCACATCTATCCTGACATCATCTGCTTCCTCAACGGCATCCCTGTGTCAGTCATTGAATGTAAAAGCCCCAGGACCAAAGAACCCATTCCCGAGGCCATTGACCAGTTGATGCGTTATTGTGAACAGAGGGATTATGTAAAGGAAGGTTCAAAACCCCTCTTCTATTACAATCAGTTTATCGTGGCCACATGCCGTAACAAAGCCAAATTCGGCACTATAACAACCTCCATTGAAAAGCTCTTTTACCGCTGGACAGACCCGTTCCCATATACGGTGGAACAGTTGTCAGAATACTGCAAACCTCAGATGCCATACTTTGTGGATTCTGAGGGAAAAGATGACGAAGATATAGCCCAGGAAATCCGGACATCTCCAAATGACCAGCAGCGTCTTGTTCACGGCATGTTAAAGCCTGAAAACCTCTTGAGCATCATCCGCACCTTTTCCATCTGGACAGCCGACAGCAAGGGGAAAATGATTCGTGTGGTTGGACGCTACCAGCAACTGAGGGCTGTTAAGAAAACCGTAGAACGGCTGCTTAACGGGAACAACCGTGATGAGCGGGGCGGCATAATCTGGCATACTCAGGGATCTGGAAAATCGTTGACCATGGTTTTCCTTATTCGTGAAATGTATCTGCATCCATTATTGCAATCTTACAAAGTCGTGCTTCTCACAGACAGGACACAGTTGGATGACCAGATAAAGGAAACAGCAAGGCCGGTCGGATATACAATAAACGATCCGGATAGCATTGCTATGTTGAAGTCTGCATTGAAAACCAACACCTCAGAGATCGTATCAGCCATGATACACAAGTTTCAGGAAAGGGAGTTCGCTGCCTCATTTCCTGAACTGAATACAGATGAAAAAATACTTATCCTCACGGATGAGGCCCACCGTTCGCAATATTCAAAACTTGGGGCAAACCTCGACAGTGCCTTGCCCAATGCGACCAGAATAGCCTTTACCGGAACGCCCATTGATAGGACAGAGGAGACCTTTGGCGATTACATTGACAAGTACACCATGCGACAGGCCATTAAGGACGGGGCAACACTGGAGATTGTTTACGAAGGCAGGACCCATGAAGCCGGTGTTGATGACCGGCAGGGGGCGGACAGGAAATTTCAGGATGTGTTCAAAGATTACAATGTAGGGGAGCAGATAGATATTCTCGCTTACGGCACAAAAAAGGCATATCTGGAAGCAGGGGAAACTATAAAGGAAAAAGCCAAAGATATGCTCAGGCATTACGTAGAGTATGTTTTCCCTAATGGCTATAAGGCACAAGTCGTTTCTGTTTCCAAAGAGGCGGCTCACCGATATAAACTGGCTTTTGATGATGCTATCAGGGAATTGATTGAAGAATTGAAAATCAACAATCCTTACAAGATAACAATTAAGGATTTGGAAAGATTGGAAACTGCAGTTGTTATGTCGGATGTGAGTCATAACGACCAGCCGGACTTAAAACAATATGCTGACAGTAAGGAAAGGAAATTGGCAATCGCTGGTTTTAAAATTCCTTTTGGAAAAAAAGAAAAGCTTGATGGCTCGGAAGAAGAAACAGCCAATGGGAATATAGGGATTTTGATTGTGGTGGACATGCTGCTTACAGGATTTGATGCGCCGATTGAGCAGGTAATGTATCTGGACAAAGTAATGGTGAACCATACCCTGTTGCAGGCTATTGCGAGGGTGAACCGTGTGTACGACAATAATAAGAAGGTCGGCTTTGTGGTGGATTATGTGGGGATGGGTAACCATCTGAAAAAGGCGCTGGACGCCTATTGGGAAAGGGAACAGGAGGAAATTACAGGCTGCCTGCTTGATCATTCAGCTTTAATGGCAGAGTTAAAGAATTCCTATGAAGAACTGAAAAAGGTGTTTGAAGAAAACGGCATTGACATATATTCAGACCCTGATGATATCTTCAATCTGTTTTATGATGAAGATATCAGGCACAATTATACAGAGGCGTTTAACCGGTTCTCAAAGGCACTGGATAATGTATTCCCACGCAAAGAAGCACTGAACTATATCAAAGAGTTAAACAGGTTTTCGGAAATCAACACATTGGCTGAACAGCACTTCCGCGATCAGAAGATGAGCATGAAAGGTGTTTCAGAAAAATTAAGGAAGGTTACAGATGAGTTTTTGAAGTCAAAGGGGATTGAAACAAAGGTGGAGCCGATCTCAATCCTGGATGACAAGTTCTTTGAGCATGTCAAAGCAAGGAAACTTGAAAAGACAAAGGCTGCAGAAGTAGAACATGCCATCCGGCACTTCATTGACATCAACATGGATGAAGACCCTGAACTGTATGCCTCCTTTGCAGAAGAGCTTCAACGGATATTAACCGCTTTCAGGGAAAACTGGGAGGAGATATACCGCTTGTTGGAGGCATTGCGTAACAAGATAAAAGCAGCACAGCAGGAGGACACGAGAGGTCTTGACAGAAAGCGGCAGATGCCTATTTACCGAAAACTGCATGCGTTAATTTATGATAAAAAAGAAAACCTGAATGATGATGAGATTAACAACCTGCTGGTATGGACAAAGGAGATATATGGACTACTGAAAGTTGATCTGCCGATGACCGGATTTTGGGATAACCCTGCATCCGTGGCGAGGTTAAGGGGCGAGATTTCCAATTTCATTGCAGCAGAATGTCATTCCATTCCGTCTGCATTCAGGAATCGGAATATAATTGCTCAGGAAATTCTGGCGTGGGCAAAAGATGAGAGGATTACATCAGCGATCATTTATGCAGAGGATTAGGGGATGAACATCAATTATTCAATCGTATACTCTGAAAGAAAAACTATAAGTATCATTGTAGAGAGGGACCGCAGTGTAATAGTGCGGGCGCCATTGAATACCAGTAAAGATGTGATAGCCGGAGAAATAGAGAAGCGTAAACGATTACTTCAAAAGAAGATTGAGCATAACCAGAAATATCCGTATATCAAACAGACAAAAGAATTTGTATCCGGTGAATCATTACTCTACATGGGAAAGAATTATAAGCTGTTTGTAATTGATGAACATATCGAAGGCGTGATGTTTGACAGCAAATTCTTTATCAGCAAAGACAATCAGAAGCAGGCCAATGAACTTTTTAAAGAATGGTATATAAACTCAGCGACTGAAATCATCGTTCCTAAGGCAGTAACCATTGCCAGGCAATTAGGCGTTACCTTCAACAATATAAACATACTTGACCTGAAGTATCGTTGGGGTTCCTGTACCCCCAGAGACAACATTCATCTGAATTGGCGGCTGATAAAGGCGCCAATGACGGTAATTGAATACATTATTGTTCACGAACTGACACATCTTTTGGTGTCAAACCATACACCTGAATTTTGGAACAGAATCGCAGTACAGCAACCCAATTACACAAAGGCAAAAGGCTGGTTGAGGGAATTCGGGCATGAATTGGAAAAAGATTTCTGAAAGCCTCTTTGACAGGTCTTTGTGGGATGAGATCATCTCTAGCAGTTTGACGAATGCTCGCATAATCGCAATATTGACATGGACTGCACGTTCGCTATTCAGAACGCTTGAAAGCATAGCGACGCCTTGTTCAGTAAAAACATACGGTGTATATCTCCTGCCTCCTTTTCCATACTTTGAGATCACAAATTGTGATCTCAAACTTGTATCCTCTTGATTATTCAATTGAAACATGAAATCTGGTGGAAATCGTCCGATGTTTCGTTTGACTGCCTGCACAAGCGTTCTCGTCTCCACTTCATAAAGTTCTGCAAGATCACTATCCAACATTACCTTTTTGCTTCGAACCAGAAAAATCTTTTTCTCAATCATCTCTATAGTAACAATAGAATCCATGACACCTCCAATTTGTGGTCGAAAAATTCTACCTTTAACTTCTATCCATTACAGTACTTCGCCTGACCCACATATCATACATAGCCGCTAAACTTATAACTGCCATGCAAATCCCTGTACCGATTCCGCTTATGACTGTGATAATGGCGAGGCCGGGTGATACGAATCTTACAAGAAGCAGACCTCCTATGTCTAAGCCAAATGATAAGAATAGGATAAACAGTATTACTACCTTAAATAATTCTCTGATACCGGTTAAGGATAATATAATCCCGAGGCTTACGAACAAGAGGGAGAAACCAAGTAGATGGATGTGGCCTAGCTGAATTATTTGTTGCGGAGTGATTGTTCCATTCCCTCCTTTTTTATCGTCAGGCTCATGGTCAGCATGATGATTGTGTTCACCAAGAGATATTCGTAGCTCACCCCCACCCTGACCCTCCCCCGTCAAGGGGGAGGGAGGCTTAGCGTCTTCTCCCCTCGTAGGAGATAGGCCGGGTGAGGGGGCTTTGGAGTTCTTATTTGTTACATCTTGCTTCTTACTTCTTGCTTCTTGCTTCTGCTCACTACTATCAATAACCACCTCTTCCTCAGAGAATCCCTTTTGCTCTATATCCTGAGTCTCGCTTTTTGTAAGGCTGTGGTCTGAATAGTGGTCTGCAATTGATTCAGCAGACAATCCAACAGACAGTCTGGTATTAAGTGCTGCAAGCAGATAGCCGTACCACAGTAGGATGAGAAATAGTGTTATGGCCGTCTTTCCGCTTATCGGAAATGTGTTAAGTGATATCTTCATACGAAAATCAACCCCATCCCCACCCTACCCCTCCCCTTGAAGGGGAGGGAATCAACATAGCTCCCTCTCCCTCAGGGAGAGGGGGAATTTTCTTCCTTTATCTTATTTCTGTCTTCTTACGTCTTGCCTCTTGCTTCTAACTTCTTACCTCTGCTTACTGTTCACTATTCACTATTTTCTAAGCTCCCGTCCTTTCCAGATAACGTATATAGCCGGCAGTACCATAAGTTCCATCAGCGCAGAAGTTATCATACCACCTACCATAGGGGCGGCGATCCTTTTCATCACATCTGCACCTGAACCTGTCCCCCACATTATAGGAAGTAGTCCTGCTATGATAGCGATTACTGTCATCATCTTTGGTCTGACACGCATGACGGCACCTTCCATTATTGCTTCATTCAGGTCAGCTAATGTACTCATCCTGCCCTCTGCCTTACGCTTCTCATAAGCATGTTTGAGGTAGATCAGCATGACTATTCCTGTCTCAGCATCCAGACCTGCAAGTGCAATAAGACCAACCCATACTGCTATGCTGAGGTTATAACCAAGCAGAAAGAGTATCCACGAAGCCCCAATTAATGAAAAAGGGATGGCGAGCAGGATTATAAGCGTTTCTTTGAACGATTTAAAATTAAAATAGAGCAGTAGAATTATTACGAACAGGGTTAGCGGGATGATGTAGAAGAGCCGCTCCTTAACCCTCTCCATGAATTCATACTGGCCGCTCCACATTATGTAATAGCCGGGAGGAAATTTTACCTTCTCCATTACAGCCTTTTTTGCATCCGCTACATGACCTCCTATATCTCTTCCCTTAACGTCTACATACACCCATGTATTTAAGAGTGCATTCTCTGTTTTAATCCCTGCAACACCTTTGCTCAAGCGGATGTCTGCTACCTGTGATAAGGGTATGTTTTGTCCCGACATAGTTGGAATCAGCACGCGGCTTATCTTATCCACACTGTCCCTGAGTTCCCGTTTATATCTGACATTGACCGGATACCTTTCCAGACCTTCAACTGTTGTGGTGATATTCTCTCCGCCGACTGCATACATGATGACCTGCTGTACATCTTCAATCTTTAATCCGTATCTTGCCGCCTCTTCCCTATTGATTTCAATGTCAACATAGTACCCGCCGATTATCCTCTCTGCATAAGCACTTGCTGTCCCGGGGACATTCTTTACAACCGACTCTATCTCTGTTGCCAGTTTTTCTATGGTCTTCAGGTCTTTTCCAAAGACCTTTACACCAACAGGTGTACGGATTCCTGTTGAAAGCATGTCAATCCTTGCCTTGATAGGCATAGTCCATGCGTTTGTTACCCCCGGCATCTCCAATGCAATATTCATCTCGTCCATAAGACTTTCCTGTGTTACACCCGGGCGCCATTCTTTTTCAGGTTTCAGGTTTATGATGGTCTCAAACATCTCTATAGGTGCCGGGTCTGTGGCAGTTATCGCCCTTCCTGCCTTGCCGAAGACAGATTCCACCTCAGGGAAACTTTTGATAATCCTGTCCTGAGTCTGGAGTATCTCAGCAGTCTTTGTTATGGATATGCCCGGAAGTGTAACCGGCATGAACATCAGCGTCCCTTCATTAAGCGGCGGCATAAACTCAGACCCCAATTTCTTCAGGGGATAAATGGCGGTTAAAAGGAGGGCTACGGCAATTATTGGAAAGAGAAACTTTTTTCTTAAAACAAGATTTATTGCAGGCCGGTATAACCATATCAGTACCCTGCTGACCGGGTTTTTTTCTTCGGGTGTGATATGTCCCCTTATCAGGAAGCCCATAAGAACAGGGACAAGTGTGATTGATAAGAATGCGGCTGCACCCATTGAAAATGTTTTTGTATATGCCAGCGGCTTAAAGAGGCGGCCCTCCTGTGCCTCAAGCGTAAAGACCGGTATAAAGGAAACGGTTATTATCAATAAGGAGAAAAACAGGGGAGGTCCGACCTCTTTGCTTGCATCTATTATTATCTGCCATCTGTCCTTTTTCTGTTGACTTCCGTCTTCTGCTTCATGTTCCTTTTCAAGATGCTTGTGGACATTCTCAATCATTACAATTGCCGCATCAACCATTGCACCAATGGCAATGGCAATACCGCCGAGGCTCATGATATTGGCATTAATGTTAAGAATGTACATGATGACTATGGAGATAAGTATGGCAACAGGCAGTGTGATTATGGCAACTAAGGCGCTCCTGAAGTGGAGGAGGAATATAATACATACAAGAGAAACAACAATAAATTCTTCGATAAGTTTTTCTCTAAGTGTTTTTATGGCCCTGTGTATCAGGTGGCTTCTGTCATAAGTCGTGATAATCTGAACCCCCGGCGGTAATCCAGGCTTGATTTCCTCTATCTTTTTCTTTACCTCATCAATAACCTTCAGTGCGTTCTCACCGAATCGCATTACAACTACGCCGCCTACTACCTCTCCTTCACCGTTTCTCTCAACTATACCGCGTCGTTCATCAGGCCCCAGTTCTACCCTTGCAACGTCCTGTATCCTTACCGGTGTCCCATCCATATCTACCTTCAGGACAATGTTTTCTATGTCAGGTATCTTCTTAATATAACCAAGTCCCCTGACCATATATTCCCGTTCCGACAGTTCAACAACCCTGCCGCCTACATCAACATTCCCCATCTTGATTGAATCTACTATATCTTTGAGGGTAACGTTATGTGTGAGGAGTTTATTGGGGTCAATGTTTACCTGATATTGTTTAACAAATCCACCGATAGAGGCAACCTCAGACACACCAGGTACTTTTGTCAACTGATAGCGGACAAACCAATCCTGTATACTACGCAATTCCGCAAGGCTGTAACCCTTACCTTCAATGCTGTATTCAAATACCCATCCGACACCAGTGGCATCAGGCCCAAGAGAAGGTGTGACGCCGCGGGGGAGCTTTTGTGACGCAAAGTTAAGGTATTCAAGCACCCTTGACCTTGCCCAGTATATGTCTGTTCCATCTTCAAAAATGATATAAACAAAAGAGACACCAAAGAATGAGAAACCCCTGACAATTTTAGACTTGGGGACTGCGAGCATGGCTGTTGTGAGCGGATATGTGACCTGATCCTCAACAACCTGAGGCGCCTGACCGGGATATTCAGTATAAATAATAACCTGTACATCAGACAAATCCGGGATGGCATCTACAGGTGTCTTATATATCGCCCATAAACCAAGGAGTATTGCAAACGCAGTAAAGAGGAGGATTATGTATCTGTTTTTTACAGAATATTCTATTATCTTACTTAGCATCTGGTTTCATCCGAAAATCAACCCCATCCCCACCCTACCCCTCCCCTTGAAGGGGAGGGAATCAACATAGCCCCCTCTCCCTCAGGGAGAGGGGATAAATCTATGTGCCCTCTCCCCTGGCGGGAGAGCTGCAATTAAATTCCTACCAAATTTCTCCCCCCTCCTTTGCGGGGGGAGGCAGGAGGGGGACTCCGGGTGAGGGGGCCTTATTTTCATCATCCTTTTAATGATGGTGGTGTTCCACCGGCATTTCATCTTCCTTTTCTTTTTCTGCTTTATCCGACTTCTTCTTTGCTGCCTTTCCATGCTGATGACCGCCTGTCCCACCCATTCCATCGAGTGCAGTCCTGAGATTGCTTTCCGAATCAATAAGGAAGTTGGCAGAAGTCACGACTGACTCCCCTGAGTCTACACCATCCCGTACCTCAAAATATCCATCCCCCTTAGCCCCAATCTCTACCTCACGGGGTTCAAACCTTCCGTTCCCTTTGTCAACAAGGACTACCTGGCGAGTGCCAGTGTCAATCAGTGCAGAGTCAGGGATGGCTAAGGCACTGCCGGCCAAATCTGCCTGTAACTCTACATTGACATACATACCGAGTTTTAATTTATGCGAAGGATTCGGGAGTTGAAATCTTATCTTGGCAGTCCTTACCTCAGCACTGTTCTCTGGTGTGTAGGTTATGCTCCCAAGATGTGTATAAACATGGTCTACTGTTGCGGTGTAAATATCTCTGGGATAATACGATGGTGTAATCCTAGCACTCTGGCCTGTCCTCACATAAGGGAGTTCATATTCATATACCTCCCCGTAAACCCAAACTGATGAGTGGTCTATTATTTTAAACAGGGGTTCACCTGCCTCAATCTTTGCCCCCTCATTTACCATCTTCTCTGTTACACTGCCGGATGCAGGGGCACGGATGGTCATTGTCCTTGTAATCTTTCCGTCTTCTTCAAGCCTTTTTATCTGATCATCTGATATATCCCAGTATTGAAGCCTCTGCCTTGCAGCGTTCAGCAGTGATTCCGTATTATCCTTTACATCTTTATACGAACTGCCTTTTGTATTTTTTACGGATCTAAATGCCAGCAGATATTCTTCCTGAGCAGACACAAGTTCAGGGCTGTATAACTCAAGCAAGGGTTCACTATGTCTTACCATCTGGTCCGTGGTGTTGAGGTATAACTTCTCTACCCAGCCCCCGACCTTTGCGTTAATGTTATAAACCATCCTCTCATCAGGCTCGACCCTTCCTACTGTCCTGATTATCCTCTTTATCGTCCGTCTCTTTACAACTTCAGTCTTGACCCCTATCTTTTGAATCTTTTCCAGACTGATAGTCACAGTACCTGGTGATGCTTCTGATTTCTTTTCTGCATCCTCTTCATATACCGGTACATAATCCATCCCCATACTATCCTTCATGGGAGTTGGAGACGTAACAGAAGGGTTCATTGGACTACGATAGAACAAGACCTTTCGTTCCTTCTTTTGAGTAGCCTCCCCTTTTTTAGAGGAAGACGAGCAACCGGATAATATTCCTGCAAAAATAAATATTACTGATAGGAAGACTAATGTTTTTTTATTCATTTATATCCCCTCATCCGAAAACCCTTCTCCGGTGGGGTAAGAAAACCCCGCCTATCCATTTCTATGCGGATAGGCGGGACTTTCTTGTCCCGCTTATTTTCATGCCCCTTTGTGAGCCGAAGGCTCATGAGGGTTCACTCGAAAATGCACCAAAGCTCACCCTCCCCCTATCCCCCTCCCGTCAAGGGAGGGGGATAATCTATGGACCCTCTCCCCTTGCGGGAGAGGGTCCGGGTGAGGGGGCCTCATTTTCATCATCCTTTGTGAACTTAATGCGAGTTACCTTTCACTCAGCGATTTCTTCCCCAACAATCTGTTCCAATGCCGCGATCCTTTTACGGTATGTTATCAGTGATTCAATATATTCTATTTTTGTTTTTTTCAACAACCGTTCAGTATCGAGCAGGGTAAGAAAGTCTATCTTACCTGTTTGATAGTTTTTAAGGGCAGACTCAAAGGACAGTTCAGCCTGCGGGGTTAATGTGGTTTCATAAAGACCTCTGATCTTGTCTGCTGTTTCTATCTTGATTGCCCACTCCTTTACTTCTGCAGTCTTTATGTTTTCCTCAGCCCTGAGTCTGAATTTCATAACATCCGACATAATGCCTGCCTCTGATACCTTGCCTGCATATTTGCTGCGCCATATCGGAATATTTACCTCAAACATTGCATCATAAGCATCAAACCTGCCTTCACGCTGGATCGGGGCAATACCAACCATAATGTTTGGATAGTATTCTTTTTTTGCAAGCTCAGTTTTAAGGTGAATGCCATCGGTCTCATATCTCATTAATTGGAGAGATGGATTATTTCTAATGGCCTTAATAGAAAGTTCGTCAGGTTTTATCTTAACCTTGTTCATAGAAATATTCTCCGGTTCAGAAAGAGGAATATCCTGCGGCCTGTTTAACAGGGACTTAATCTCAACATCAACTACCTCTCTCTCTGCTTTCAGATTGATCACCTCATTAATAAGCATTGCTGTTTCAACCTGTGCCTTTATTACATCCTGCTGTGATACCTCACCGGTCCCATACTTGATTTCAGCAATCTTTGCCATGTTGGAAAGTACATCACTAATCTCTTTATTAATCTTGATAGTCTCAGTAATCATCTGATATTCATAATAGGCATCTTTGATCATCTTTGTTATTTCAATCTCTTTTGACCTTAGTTCAGCCCCGGCCATAAGGACTTCTGTATACGCAATCCGCTTCTGGAGTGATAATTTTCCAGGATAAGGGAACATCTGACTGAATGTGTAACGGGTTTGCATAGCGCTCCCCGGAGAGATATTGAGCGGTTTGTCTTTTGACAAGTCTTCCAGTTCTATCTTTAATGTCGGGTCATCAAGTACCCCCTCAGCCCCTGCCATTGCCTCTTTTGCCTTAACATTCTGACGCAGTGCCTGTACTTCCTGATTATTATGAAGGGCCTCTTCAATGATGGTCTTGAGAGTCAGGGGTTCTACGGCGTAGACTGCTGAGGCAGTGAATAGTGAATAGTGAATAGTGAATAGCAAGAGGAAGAAAATAAGAAAACATCTAAACCTTAAAGGCATGTTTATTACTGTCAACCTCCTTTTGAGTTAGGGATTATATAGGATTATAAAAAAAATAACTACAGCAGAATATATTTTAGAGGGTACAGATGTCAAGAGAAGGAAATATCCTCTAAACTGCTTTTTAATCTCCTTGCTCATTTAATATATAACTTTGAAATTGAATTCAGATCCAATAGCCATGTAATTGTCGGTAATGGTCCGGTCTTGTTAAACCCCAAAAGTGATTACACCTCCTTATTATACTGATAAGAAATTCCGAAAATATATTTATTAGATACAAGAAAACAGCTCTGAATTTTATCAAACATTAAAAGATTTATACCGACTGATTTCTCGGGAATAACATAAATGAAACAAGAAATAAACAATTTAAACTCCGTTGAGCGCAGGGAATGGCAGCTCTGGATTTTAGCACTCGCACTTATCCTTGTTTTAGGTGCAGTCACTGTTGGAACATATTTCTTCCTGTTAGGTGAAACATACAGCAGTTTTAGCCTGTTACGCTCAATGGCAAACAGGGCCTTGATTGGATTAATTATTCTTATCATGCTGTTCTGTGCTTATGTTATTACTACCAGACGCATATTATCAAGGATGAGGGCAACTCTGGAGTATCAGGCAATCCGGGATAATCTTACCGACCTTTACGATCGCCACTATTTTAATGAGCGGCTTGAGGAGGAGATTGCACGTGCCGGACAATACAACTATTTATTAGCAATCCTGTTGTGTGATATTGATGACTTTACAAAGATTAATAATACTTACGGCCATGTGGTTGGAGATGAGGTTTTAAGGTCAACGGCACAGAGTATCAGGGAGTCAACCCGTGGAGCAGACTTAGTGGCAAGATGGGGTGGCGATGAAATAGCTGTTGCCCTTTCCAATTCTACACGTGATGGCGTGCTAATAGCAACTGAGCGTATAAGAAGGAATATGCAGAAGATAGGTGAAAAGAACCGGTTACTTCTTGATTTAAGTATAGGTGTTGCGCTTTACCCTGAGCATAGTACTGATTCAGCAGGATTAATTCATAATGCAGAACGTGCCTTATACATAGCCAAAAAGGGCGGACACAAGATCCAGATAGGAGAAGAGGAATACAGGATTGATAAACATGCAATGAAAATTGTGTTTCAGCCTATCGTTGATACAAGAACTGATTCCATTTTTGCTTATGAGGCATTAGGAAGGGACCCGCAGGGGAAATTAGGGATAATTGAATTATTTAAAAGGTATCAGACTATCGGAAAACTCAATGAATTAAAGTGTATGGGTTTTGAATTAGAACTTGAAAAGGCAAAAGAAGCCGGACTGAAGAGGTTATTCGTTAATATGGACTTTGAAATGCTCAGAACCCTGGAACATGTATCAAAACCCGAAGGTACTGATATAATACTTGAGATCTCAGAAAAAGAGGTGCTCGATAATATTGAGAACCGTCTCAGGATTGCACAGAGATGGCGGGAGAAGGGGTTTAAATTTGCAATAGACGACTTCGGCGCCGGTTTTATCTCATTGCCGTTTATCGCACAACTTATACCTGATTACATAAAGATTGACCGCTCAACAGTTCTGCAGGCCGTATCTTCCTCACAATTCAGGGATTTCTTAAAAGACATGATCTTTGCTATGAGAAATTATTCCGCAGAAGGTATTATCGCAGAGGGGATTGAAACAGAGCAGGAGTTAAATGTCGTCCGGGGAATTGGATTAGACCTTGTTCAGGGTTTCCTGCTTGGAAGGCCGCATGAGTTGACATCCTCATCCTATCCTGCGTCACAATCCACAGCTTCCAATGCATCATCATAACAACCCGATTTCATCTTCATTTACTCACTGCCTTATATCCTCTATAATAGCCGCATTAAACATCCATGGGCATGCTGCTTACAAAGGATGATGAAAAAGAGTGGGACAAGAATGTCCCACCTATCCTTGATATATATATCCGGATAGGCGGGGGTTTCTAACCCCGCCGGAAGGATTTTCGCATGAAAAAATCAGGGCTTCCCCCTTTTTGGGTAATCATAGTTATTCTATTCATCATTTTGATAAGTGAACTTAGTATAAGGATTATGAGTTCTGAAACAGGCTTTGTTTCTATCAGCAGCATAACCCTTTTCATCTGGGGACTAGTTATGATCGGCTGGGGGGTGTTCTCTATTCTAAGTTACTTCTTTGAAACCAGATGGAAAGGCTTTTACGGTCTTGTATGGGTGTATAAATATATAATCCCTGCAGGCGGGAAGACCAATGCACTTATATTCGGAGTAATCGGTATACTTATCGGTATTGCTTCACTGGTATGGCTAAATACACATTAAATCTTAAAGCTAAGGGTCTGTCATGAAATAACTTGTGCATTTAGGCGCTCAGATTTCGGCCAGGTTTGAGTGCGACCGATTGAGCATACCCGAAGGCGTAGTTGAATCTACGCTGAGGGGTTGCGATTGAGAAGCACGCAAAGATGGCCGGAAGATGAGATGCATAAATGTATAGGTTATTTTATGACAGACCCTAAGCAAAATTATTGATTCACCTGAACCATTACCGCCCTTCCACCGGTAAAAGTTACCTCAACCATATCTCCTGCCTTGAATTTATCTATTTGAACCATCTCTCCCTTTTGCATCAAAGGTATTTCTTTATACGCAACAAAACTTACCTTCCCCATTGATTGATCTTTAACTGTAATTAAGCGGAGAGATCCTTCAATACTTAATATGGGGCCGCTGATGTTGCCGTTACCCCTTTCATCACCATTATAGAGTGATGAAAGGTCAATATTACGAACTGGGTTACCATCTTCCGGTGCCTTACCCTCTGTAGTAAAAACTACCTCTCCTCCAATTCTTGGGCAGTGAAGAACTTTATCATTCCTGAGAGTAAGATATAGGTAAGTCCACAACCGGTATTGTGTTCCCGGTTCCAATGGGGCATCAGGTTTGATTATTTCCTTTTTGCCGTCCCAAACAACATTGCCGCCGATTCCCCACTCTGTGGTAAGGAGAGTTCCCATACGATATCTTCCGCCGGAAATGTTTATTGAATCAAGTGCAGGCTTCAAATCCCTCAATCCATTTGTCAGATAGTCCATGACTCCATCATCCCATGTTATTACTATTGAACTATCAATACTATTGTCCTTTGAATTATTTGCCGGTGATGAAGATATAATTTTTACAACCTGCGGACACTTCACATTATTCAATCCCTCTACGCCCCATGCAACATTTCCTGAAGCAAGCAACAGTATGGGAAAAAGAATAAAAAATATTTTTCTGAGTAGTTTCATGCTATAATTATATCTCTTTGAAAAAACATCCTCAAGCAAAACTATTTAATTTAAAAAAGGAGAAATTATTAATGGATATAAAAGACATCAGAAATTCAGCAGAGTTTTCTTCTGAGAAGATGAAGAAGATAAATATGTTTCAAACCGATCGTGTGCTTTGTGATGTGTATGCACTTGAACCGGGGCAGGGACAAAATCCTCATACACATCATGATTCAGATAAGATTTACATGGTGATAACCGGGCAGGCTAAGGTGAAGATCGGAGGGGAGGAGCAGATTCTCATAGAGAACCAGATTGTTATTGCTCCGGCAGGCATGCAACATGGTGTATCAAACCCTGGACCTGAACAGCTTACAGTTTTAGTCTTTATGGCACCGGTTCATATACATAAACATTAATAACAAAAAGGGGAATGATATGGTAACAGATATTGAATGTCCATCTTGTCATCATAAAGGGAGGGGGGTAGTCTTTGCACCAGGGTCACTAATGATGGAAGGCTTACTATGGCTTCTTATTATTCCAGGCTTGATGTATACAATCTGGCGGCGTTCAAACAGAAGGGTAATCTGTCCAAGTTGCAGCACTGAGTATCCTCTTCATTCTTTATTTTAGACTCTTCCTGAAAGCTTCCTTGTTTCTATTTCAAATTTTAATCTTCTCTTAATCTTTTCTCAATATAATAAAGTTATCTTTAAAATAAAGATACGAACTAAAACCAAATAGTTCGTTTTTAATGGGTCTTCATGCCCCCTCCTCTCCTAAACCCTCATCAGGTGCTTATAAGCCTGATGAGGGCCTATCATTTTATAACTTTATCGTTTTATCAGCCATATCTTCTAATAAATATCTTGTATGTCTCCATTAGCTTGCTTTTTATAATTCCATAAAGTATCTTTCTATAATAGACGAAGAAGTTAAATTACAATTTTATATAAATACCCTCCTAAGACGTTTTTCTATTAACGAGAAGAGGAAAAACAAAATGAGAACTTGCAGAAATATTTTAATCGTGAGTATTTCTCTGTTAAATATTATCATCTTTGGCTTTAACGATTCAGCCTTCGGTGGTGAGGCAGCCCTCTCATGGACGGCGCCGACAACAAATGTTGATGGCACCACCTTAACAGACCTTTCCGGATACAAAGTATACTATGGAACTTCCTCAGGTACTTATAATTCAACCGTAGATGCAGGTAATGTAACCACAACTAACATAATAAATTTGACGGAAATGGTAACATACTACTTTGTAGTAACAGCTTATGATACAGCAGGAAATGAAAGCAATTACTCAAATGAGGTTTCCAAGACCATCCCGGACTCAACTCCGCCTACCCTTTCTGGTATAGCGACCTCAAATATTACCGGCTCCGCAGCAACCCTTACATGGACAACTGATGAAATCGCATCATCACAATTAGAATATGGGATAACAACAAGCTATGGGAACTCCACACTACTTGATACCACAATGGTAACTTCACACACTGTTATTCTCAACGGTTTATTACCGGTAACTACCTATCACGTGAAGGTTATCAGTCTTGACCCTTCTGGAAATTCAGGAAGTTCGGCAGATGTTTCCTTTACTACCCCTGACTTAATTCCACCTTCAGGAACGGTTTCTATTAACAATAGTGCTGTATTAACCAATACTAATTCTGTTATTCTTACCCTCTCCTGTACTGATCCGGAGTCCGGGTGCGGACAAATGCAGTTCTCAGAGGATGGAAATACATGGAGTTCATGGGAAAATTACAAATCAATAAAATCTTACATACTTTCCAATCTGGAAGGGGCAAAAAACCTAAAAGTAAAATATCAGGACAATGCAGGCAATGTTTCTGACCAATATACAGCATCCATAACTCTTGACACTACACCTCCGGTGATTTCTACACTAACCAGCGGAAACATTTCTTCAACTGAAGCTGTGATTAACTGGACAACAAATGAAACATCAACTACACAGGCTGAGTACGGGACAACAACAAATTATGGTTCATCAACAACCCTCGAATCAACCCTTGTTTCAAATCATAGTGTAACCATCAGGGACTTGTCTTCTTCTACGGATTATCACTACCGTGTAAAGAGCATAGATGCAGCAGGTAACATTGCTCTATCAGGGGATGCCTCTTTCACAACAGCTACACCGGCGGACATCAATGCCCCAGTTATATCCGGTATTACCATAACCAATATCACGGCAACTCAGGCTACAGTTAAATGGCTCACAGATGAAGCATCAACAACTCAGACTGAGTATGGGACAAGTATTCCTTTAAGTGACCAAAGCGAGCGTGATAATAGTCTTGTGACAGCACACACCGCTGTACTATCCGGTCTAAGCCCTGACACTAAATATAGTATACGTATGCTCTCATCAGATGCATCAGGGAATAAGGGTATATCAGATATACAATTCTTCACAACTATAAAACCAATCCCATTTGATGTGCCGGCCCAAATAACAGATTTAAGAATACGCACAGGTGTCTCCACAAGGAACTCAGTAACACTTGAATGGACAGCTACCGGAGCTGACGGCGCTGAAGGAAAAGCCTCCACTTATGATTTAAGGATGTCAAAATTAAAGATCATAGAAGATGGCCAGTCTCCTAAAAAAGGTGAGATAACTTTCTCAAAAGCTATAAAAGTTACAGGCCTGCCTTCACCTGTTTCATCCGGAACTACAGAGTCCTTTCAGGTAAGTCAACTTACTACAAATAGTGTATATTACTTTGCTATCAAGGCACTTGATGAAAAAGGTAATATATCTGCAATCTCTAATGTGATAAACGAAAATAATCTTCCCCCTATGCCTGTTACTGCCATTAGAAATGGATATACAATGATATCTGTACCATTTAATCCTCAACCCTCAGATGCACAGGCATTATTAAGCAATATTGTCGGTTCTCCTGTTGAGGTATTCTACTGGAGACCAAATGATATTTCTGCCGGCAGCGGAACTTTTTTAACTGTAACAGAGATTCAGCCGGGTTATGGGTATATGCTCAAATCCAATACAGCCAATTCCGTACTTAATATTACTGGGAATTTAGTTACTGATTCAGAGAGAACTCTCCCCCTCCTGCCCGGATGGAACATGGTTGGTAATCCATATCCCCATGACATTCCACTAATGAACACTTATATACGAAATATTAATTCAGGAGAGTTAAAGACTTATGAAGATGCAGTTTCATTAGGCTGGGTTAGCAATGCCTTATATACCTACAATGGCCGGACATACAGTTATGTACTATATAATACGGCAGTACTTAAAATATGGCAGGGATACTGGATTGCAGTTTTGCAAGATGGGCAATATGAATTAGTTATAAATAAACCTTAGCCCTTACCTGTTTATAACGTTAAAAGCGTATCTTCTTACATACTGTTTTAAAGGAAGTAACATTGGCACTAAAAGTATCATCATATTTATTGCATTTGTGCCGCTGTTGTTTCTGTTGTTATTGTTACCATTAATGTCCTTAATATATCCACAGCCTCCCCCTTTAGAACCGGTAACTCCGGAATCACTTGTTCCTGAATTATTAATATTGTTATTTGTAATATTACTATTATCCACTGATGTTGGATTTTCATTTTTTGCTACCTTTAATAAGAACTTTTTAGGTAATGTTGACTCCGGTAAATATGAGTATTCACTTGATGATGCCATATCAATCTCATTTCCATTATCTTTGTCAACTAATATAAAGTGCAGATTATCATTATCCTGAATCTGCCATTTTAAATTAATTGTCTTATTAATATTATTTGCCTGTACTTCGAATTCCCACTCCTGAGGTAATACTGCCCCACGATAATCTCTCCACAGTTTTTGAACATTTGATTTATATTCCGGATGATAAAAGTAGGCATTAACAGGCTCGCTTGTAAGTGCGATTGTATCAAATTTATTATCATAAAGTTCTGTAGACAAGGTTGAACTACCGAGTGATAGATTATTTGTGGCATTGCCGCTATCAGATTGTTCATCATGAGTGTAAACATCCAGATCAATCTGCCAATCTGCCCTGCTGTTTTTTGCTAAGGTTATGCTTAAAACTGTTAAAATTATGATTAATATTGCCTTTCTCATGTTAATTCCTCCTTTTTTGGGCATAAAAAAGCCGCCATCGGATATTCTCCTCTGGCGGCTCGGCTGGCATTGGATAATCTTTGAAATTATCCTTTAGCCCCGTCACTCTGCGCCCCACTCTTTCGAATGGTTTGCTCTGAGCAAAGGAACAAACATCTTAAATAAATTTGCTTTAATTATACTTTAATGCAACAGTGATGCCAATTATCGTTAAACTGATTATTTACCTTTCAATTCAATTAGTTATATATATTTTTTATATCATAAAAATGGTCTTACATATATTATATTTATTTTTTTGTCAAGGGCTTTGCAAATAATTGTCAATCTATAAAGATCTCTATATATTGACAATTATTTTTACTGGTATATAGTAATTTTTATTAGTTCCTGCCGTGGATTCATAATATTTAAAATTAACAGTTGGATCCATTCGTTAGTAATTCCAAAAAAAATCAAATTATTAGATAACTAACATTAAATTTTCATTAAAGGGTTGGTCTTTAATGCATTCGGCGCTTCTACCCTGTACCGTTATATTTATATACGGGATTATATCGGCTGAATTATTCAGATGTTTTCCAATAACTGTAATATTGCTTTATATCTTCGTATTCCTTTTATTGCATTATCTGTTTAAATCAAACCGGTTATTCAATCACTATAAAAAACATAACGAGCCATATATGTTCATCATAGCAATTATATGGTTCATTATTGGTTTTTCTTACATGCTTTATGTAAGCAGTATTGAGCATAATGATATTTCCATGTATGCCGTTGGTGACAAATATACAGTTACAGGGATGCTGGATGAACCTGCAAGGTATGCTTCAGACAAAGTGACCGCTAATCTTAAGGCATCTAAGATTTTGCTTGGAGAAAATGAGGTAAGTGTTTCCGGCAGGCTTAAAATAACCGTTTATGACCCTAAAATAATATTAAATTATGGTGACATTATAAAAGTCACAGGGAGGCTCAAGATTATCCGTGGATTTAAAAACCCCGGTCTATTTGATTACTCAAAATATATTGCAAGGGAAGGGATAAGAACCGGTTTAAGCATTAGTAAGAAAGAATATATTTTAAAGACCGGCACAGGAGGAAATCCTGTATTGAAGAAAATATTTATATTGCGGGAAAAGATAAGAATGGCAATCACAAAGAATATACCTGAGCCTTCAGCCGGAATACTAAAGGCTATGGTAATAGGTGATATGGGAACCCTCACTAACGAGGTAAGAGATACGTTTAATGCCGCAGGGGTCACCCACATACTCTCAATTTCAGGGTCACATCTTGGTTTTATCGCACTAATTTCCTTCTTCATTATCAGGTATTTATTAATACACCTCCCATACAATCTACTGATTAAACTATCTATTCATATAATCCCATCTAAGATAGCAGCCATTTTCACCTCAGTAACCATTATTTTTTACACACTCCTGTCCGGTAGTGAAACTGCTACTGTAAGGTCTCTAATAATGGCATTGGTATACCTCCTTGCCATTCTTACTGAACAGGATGATGATCCGGTAAATACATTTGTCATGGCGATACTTATCGTACTTCTATGGAATCCACAGGCATTGTTTGATATATCCTTCCAGCTTTCTTACATAGCAGTATATTCAATGCTCATAACTGTAAAAAGATTTTATAAAATTGAAACAGAGAAAAATATTCCACGGTGGAAGGATTACAGCAAAAAGCTATTCCTCTTCATGCTGTTAACTATCAGTGCAAGTATTGCCACGGCACCTATCACCGCCCACTATTATAATCAGATAACATGGACCGGAATAATATCAAATCTAATTGTTGTACCTTTTGCAGGTTTTATTATCTTACCGGTGGGTCTGTTCACTGCAATACTCACACTTATATTAAACACAGATGTCATGCCATTAGCATGGCTGGATAATGTTTGCCTGAATCTTTTCTATACTATCATTGAGTGCTTCGCTAAACTCCCATTCTCAATTATTTATACACCATCTCCAGGTATTGTTTTCATAATCGCTTTATATTTACTCATCCTGTCGTTACTTTTTATGCGAAATTACTATTCAAAATATTTATTGCCTATTTCCATTTTTCTTATCCTCATCACAGCAGGTTGCAACAGATATAAAGAAGATTACAGGGATTCCCTGCGCATCACTTTTCTTGATGTAGGTCAGGGAGACTCTGCTTTAATAGAATTTCCAGACAAAAAGAGGATGCTGATTGATGGCGGCGGTACATTCAGTGAGACATTTGATATCGGCCGATCTGTAGTGGCTCCATATTTATGGAATAACGGGAATAGTGAATTTTTAGGAATAAGAAAGGTTGACTATATTGTTTCATCCCATCCTCAATTAGACCATATCGAAGGACTATTATATGTTATTGATAAATTTGATATTGGTGAGGTCTGGACTAATGGGACAGATAATCCAGCGTCAAAAGAATTAAGTAAATTCAAAAAGATTATTCAAAGCAAGGGGTTGAAGGAGGTGGTAATAGACAGCGATTCAAGAGAAAGGATTATCGGTGGATGCAGGATATTTTTTTTAAATCCCCCTGTAGAAAAAGGCTCGATAGAAACAAACAATCTTTCAATTGTAATGAGGGTCTTATGCAAAGACATCTCAATATTATTTACCGGTGACATAGAGGCATCTGCAATGGAGGAGATTGCGGCAAACAATAGCATACTCGAGAGTACAATAATCAAAGTCCCTCATCATGGCTCAAAAGGCTCTGTGGAAGATAACTTTATTTCAGCAGTAAATCCTAAGATAGCAGTAATATCTGCAGGTTATCAGAATTCATACCATCACCCCTCCCCCCTAACAATCTCTACTTATGAAAATAAGGGGGCATCTGTTTACAGAACAGACCTGCACGGTGCAGTAATTATACAGGCTGAAAAAGAAACATTATCAATACGGACATACGAAGATATGGTTTTAAAAGAGATTAATTTTAATAACCCAAAGTCAATTTTAATAACTGAGCTATCAAATTTAAGGAAGATAGTTACTACTATTCCACTTTAAAATAAGGATTTCAATATGAAAACTTACAAAAAAATCGGAGAACTTCTGGTTGAAGAAGGGATTATAAACGAAGACACAGCAATCAGGGTAGTTGAAGAACAAAAGATATTATACAAAAGATTCGGGGACAGCCTGATTGAGAATAATCTGGTATCTGAAGCTGATATTGCAAGGGTTTTATCAAAACAACACAGCCTGAAATTTGTAGATGTAAATACCATAACTGTTATGCCTGAGGCAGTTTTAACCGTTCCGGAAGACATGGCAAAGAAACATATTCTCTTGCCCGTAAGTATTTCAAATAAAGTTCTGACTGCAATTATATCTGACCCGCTTAATATAGACAGCATAAAAGAAATAGAGTTCTATACCGGCATGAAAGTGCATCCTTTGGTAGGTGCAAAAAAAGCTATCTTAGAGGCAATCAACCATCATTACAGATTTGATTCCCAGCTTGAGCCTGTTACAAACATTGTTACAGATACCATTGCCGTTCCTGATATAGAAAAAGATGAGATCTCTGCACCGATCATTAAGTTAGTCAATATGTTATTAGCCGAGGCTGTTGAAGGGAGGGCAAGTGATATTCATATAGAACCTTCATTGGAACATCTTGTTGTCAGGTTCAGGATTGATGGTGTACTTATTGAAAGGACCAGACTGCATCCGTTGCTCCACAACCCGGTTACATCAAGAATCAAGATACTTGCACGATTAAATATTGCTGAAAGGAGATTACCTCAGGATGGCGGATTCAGGGTCAGACTCGGGGGAAAAGATATAGATATAAGAATTTCGACCCTTCCTGTTTTACGCGGGGAGAAAGTAGTTATGAGAATACTTGACCAATCCAACACAGAGGTAACTCTTGAGAATATCGGATTATCAGACTATGATTACACCCGCATGACTTCCCTGATAAAAAGAAAGAAAGGGATAATCCTTGTCACCGGGCCGACAGGCAGCGGAAAAACCACAACACTATATGCCATTATAAATAAAATAAAATCATCAATGACAAATATAGTAACAGTTGAAGACCCTATAGAATATAACATTCCCGGCATCAATCAGGTTCAGGTAAAATCAGCAATCGGGTTAAGCTTTGCAAGGTGTCTGAGGTCAATCCTAAGACAGGACCCTGATGTAATCTTAATAGGAGAAATACGGGATGAAGAGACCGCAGAAATAGCCTTCCGGGCTGCGATGACAGGCCACCTTGTACTCAGCACACTTCACACCAATGATGCAGTTTCTACAATCTCCAGGCTAATTGATATAGGAATCCCTCCATACATAATTTCATCAACAGTAATCGGGATTATCGCCCAGAGACTTGTAAGGAGGCTTTGTCCTTCCTGTAAAAACGGGATAGATAACAGTACTTATTCGACTGCAGGATGTTATAAGTGCAGCCGTACCGGTTATTATGGCCGTACAGGTCTGTTTGAAATCTTTACTATCACCCCTGAGATAAAAGAAATTATAGTTTCAGGAAAACCGGAGGAAACTATCAAGGCATCTGCAAAAGCAGCCGGAGTACACAGTCTGGCAGATGATGCCTTTTCAAAAGTACGAGAGGGTATCACGAACCCGGAAGAGGTGTATCGCGTTGTGGAAACAGAGGTTTTTTAATTTGTTTGACGAACTGACAACCTTGGTGTTGTGAAATTTGGCCTCACATTTTAATATACGTACGACAATAATCTCCAAATATGCCATTAACGCGAGTAGCAGTTAGCGGACATTCGTCAAGGTTTCGAACTTTACCTACGACACTGTCCGGGCATCATTCTCTCTGGTTATCGTTATGCAAAAGAGTGGTGCAGTAATATTTATTCTTTAAAGACTCCTTCAAAAAACATTGCAGACTTTTTGAAGATTTGTCATAATTTATACTCATTGATAAAAAGAGGAGGAAAATATGCGTACAAAACTGATTGTATCTGACCCAAAGATAATGATGGGAAAACCTGTGATAGCGGGGACTAGAATAACAGTTGAGCTTATTCTTGAAAAATTAGCAGCCGGTGAAACAGTGGAACAGATACTTGAATCCCATCCTCGCCTAACCAAGGATGGGATTCAGGCTGCTATGGCATTTGCTGCCGAAGTTTTAAAAGGTGATTTGGTTTATCCTGTTGCTGAGGTACTCGTGTGAACTTTCTTGCAGACGAAAGTATTGACAGACAGATTGTTACTGCTCTTAGGGATGAAGCTTTTATTGTGGGTTACATAGCTGAGATGGAGACAGGGATTTCAGATGATGTTGTCCTGGAGATTGCAAATAGGGAAGGTGTACTTTTGCTGACAGCAGATAAAGACTTTGGTGAACTCGTGTTTCGTCTTAAACGTCTTTCTTCCGGCGTTGTGTTGGTCAGATTGGATGGTTTATCTCCCACCAAAAAGGCTGATATTGTAGTTTCCTTTATTAAGAAACACTTTGATGAATTTATAGAATCTTTTTCAGTTATTACCCCAATGGGTGTTCGTATTCGGCATCAGAAAAAATAATTTGAAAGACAAATACGCAAAACACGCTGAATATTAGGATAATGCCCCAGCAGAGACCAGTAAATCATTCAAAAATTTATTTTTTATCAATCGAATTTATGATTCTAATTACCTAATAGAGGGTTAAGCAAGAGGGGTGTCAGTTTCAGTGAGGACTCTACTTTATTATTGCAAATATTTAAATAATAACATACTATTTTGTTATCCAATGACTCAAGATGAGTCAATACTTGATAAGACAAGGTCACTTGTTCTAATAAACAACTATAGAATAAAAAATCATTTATAGCTCAGATTTAATCAGAAATAATTATATATGGTCTCCGGAATTAACGGGGAATTAATTAAAAATAAATTAATCGTATGACCGCAAAAAAAAAGCATAAGAGAACTAAAGGTCGCTTTTGATACAAATATACTTTATACAGGTTCCTCAAGTGACTTGGTTCGGGATGAAGTTAAGGAGCTTATTCATCAAAATAAGTTTACGGACTTGAAAATATCTTGGTATATTCCTGAGATAGTTTGTTACGAGCGCCAATATCAAATGATATCTAAAGCCCATGAGCTAATGCCCAATATCGAAAAACTTGAGCGGCTACTGGGGCACAATTTAGGAATTAATGAATTAATATTAGAAGAACGAGTCAAAGATAGCATAAAAAAACATATAGCAAGCCTTAATCTAATTCTTATTCCATTTGATGCGGCGAAAGTGAATTTAAAGCAGATCATTTTGTAACCGTTCACAGTTGACAGTTTACAGTTAACAGTTAAGAAAAATATAAAAGTAAGAGGAAATTGTGGGTGCTTCTTTTGAAGATTTAGAAGTATGGAAAAAATAGTATCCCGGATTTCCAGAGATTCTTAAGGGTCTGT
>JACRGV010000042.1 GCA_016212215.1 Nitrospirota bacterium | reverse complement strand
GGCTAATCACATGAGCAGTGAGTCCATACGATATTTGTGTGAAGAACTTAATTCAACAGAAACAGTATTTCCGGGCACAAATCTGCGACTGGTTTACGAACTGGTATCTTAACAAATTCCACGAGGTCAGGAGGTCTGTAGTTATTCTGGTTTGCCTTTTAGGTATATCACTATCCGGTCTTGCCGGATGGAATGCCTATCAAAGGCATAAGATAGCTGTCAGGCTGACTGTCATGAATGATATTGCTGATAAGATTATTATTGCGTCAGCGCAGGAGGCACTGGAGCGGGGGACAGCAGCGACCGCCCTCGGCAGTATCGGGTCCGCTGATAGCGATGTCATAAAGAAGATTCAGGACTTGCGTAAGGAGGGAGACATTTCATTAAATGCAGCCTTATCAGCCGCAAAAAATATAGCGGACAATGAGCCGGGGTCACAATTTGCAGCGGCGTTGGAACAGACGAGCCGTGCGTATAAAGCTCTCACCGATATTCGTGAACGTGTGGATACCAGCCTGAAAGAAGGCAAAACAGATATCCAGTTAATCATAAATTGGTTTACGGCCATTACTGATGTTATAGAGCAGTCGGCAAGACTTCGCCAGTCGGCATTTGTGTCATCAGACCATATACACCAGATTTCACAGGACAACCTCATCCTCAAGCAGGCGATATGGCTTATATCAGAATACATGGGACGTGAGCGGGGTACTCTCGGCCCCATAATTGCCGCCAGGATACCGGTTACACATGCAATGCTGGATAACCTTAATTCCTTTCACACTGTGGTGAACCAGAATGTTTCAAATATCCTTGCACAAAAAGGGGTAAAGGGGATAGACAGCCGGCTTGCCTCTGCTATCGGGGATATGGAGAAAGGGCTTGGGAGTTTTGAGACTGTCAGGAGTGATATATATTCGGCCGCAGGGAATGGAAACTATCATCTTAACTCTGCTACGTGGATGGAACTTTCAACAGAGGCTATTGAAAAGGTACTTGCCGTCTCCGGTGTGGTTACAGAGATAAGCAGAGAGAAGGCTAATAAGGTTACTGAGGAGAGTTTTCATGAAATGGTGCTGGCTATAATACAGGCATGTCTTTTCCTGTTATTTACACTGGTTTTGCTGCTTCTGGTATACAATAAAGTTTCCCGTATAAAGCATCTGCGGGAGTCATTGGATAAAATGGCGCATGATGATGGGGGCCTGACCGGCCGCATAAATCAGGACTCTAAGGATGAAATCGGCAGGACTGCAGAGGCACTTAACTCCTTTATAGAACGTATCAATGGAATTATTAATAGGGCAAAAGATATTGCCGAGCGTGGGACAGACCCTTCATCGGCAGGAAATTCGTTCAGTCCGGAACAGATGTCATATAGTAGTACCGCCATGCGGGCCAAACTAATAACCCTGACTGCCGCCGAGGAGGTGGTGAGGGCGGGTGAAGAATTAAAGCTGCTCGTGAACAGGCAGCGTTCATTCCTTAGTGCCGCAAAACAGGCGGAACAGCCGGGTGAAGAGGGGTAGGCGGATTTGCAGTAGCGTGGGATTGAATATTCAGAAGGGGGGAGTAGAGATTTGGCATTATTCCAATGGAGCAGTATATAATGAATCCTCTATGACTATAGAACAGGCAAAAATAGAGTTAGAGACTATCATAGATGCTATAAAAGATCCCATCTTCTTACATAACAACGAGTTAAAGATAATCCGGGTAAATAAGGCATACTGTGAGGCGGCAGGGATGTCTTATCATAGGATTTTAGGCCGGCCATATTACACAATCTTCCCGGTTACGGATGTCCCCTTGAAAATGTGTGCAGGGCATCAGGAATTAGTGGAGGATGAAATCTTTATCCCATCCATGGAGAAGACCTTTAAGACCAGGTGTTTCCCGGTAAATAATGTAAAAGCAAGCCCCAACTTTTTCGTCCATATACTGGAAGATATAACAAAGGAAAAGAAGGCAGAAGAGAAATTGAATGAAGAGGTTGAAATCAAAAGGGCGCTGCTGAATATTGCGGAATCAATTACAACTACATTTAATCTGGATGAGATGTTACGAAAGGTAATTAACATTGTATCAGGCATTGTTGCCGGTGAAAGATATGTAATTTTTTTGTGGGACAAGGGTCAGGGGGCTTTTATTCCGGCACAAACTCTCGGAGTTCCATTGGAGTTAATACCTGAACTAAGGAGGTTGAAATTAACCACTGATATTCCGGTAGTTGAAAGGCTGTTACTGGGAGAGACAGTTTCAATGGATGATATTGAGAAATGCGGTTTGTGCCCTGAGGAAATCAGGATGAAAATAGGAATAAAATGCTGCCTGTGCGTTCCTGTAAAAACAGGAAATGAGATTATAGGATTTATAAGTGTTAAACGTATATCCATCGATAGGCTTTTTAAAAGAAGGGATGAATTATTTTTAAAAGGGGTAAGTCACCAGCTTGCAATTGCACTGGATAATATAAGACTTTACAAAGCAATGACAGATAAATCTTTAGAGTTAAGCCAGAGAGATGAGACTATAAAGATTATGCATGAGATGGATTTATCTACCCTGTCTATCCTGGAGGAATCTGAGTTAATTGAAACCTTGGTCCAGTTGGTGTCAAGGTTAATTCCCGCAGATATAATTATAATTGCTAAGGTGGATAACGAAAGGAATGGATTTGTTTATAAAGCAGGATACGGACTGCCATTATCTAAAGATACATTTTTTCCTTTTAATTACACATCTGCCGCAGAAGTAATAATTAAGAAAAGAACTAAGTTTATACCGGATTTAATTTTAGAAAATGATATGCATCCATTTCAGGATATGCTTATCGAAAATGGGTATCGTTCAGGGGTTATCGCCCCCCTCATAGCAAAGGGAAAGATTATAGGGATATTTCATGTCGGCAACAGGAAGACCGGAGTCTTTAATAAAGACCATTTATCAGTGCTGGAGGGGCTTTCTGCTCAGATAGCTGTATCACTGGATAACTTAGGGCTTGTTCAGGACCTTAAAGACATGGTTGTCAATATTTTCAGGACATTGTCTGCCATGATTGATGCCAAATCCCCGTGGACATCAGGGCATTCAGAGAGGGTGACTAAGTATGCACTGGAAATTGCAAGAGAGATGGGGTTGGATGAGAAGGACTTAAAAGACCTTGAACTTGCAGGATTATTACATGATATCGGCAAGGTCGGGACGTATGACATTATACTTGATAAAGCCGGAGAGCTTAACGAAGAAGAGATAAAAATTATGCAGCAGCATCCGGTAAAAGGGGTGGAGATACTGACACCTATAAAACAGTTGCAAGGGATTATACCTGTGATTAAATATCACCACGAGTTTTATAATGGTGAAGGGTATCCTGAAGGTTTGAAAGGGAGAGATATACCTTTGATGGCAAGGATAATTGCTGTGGCAGATACAGTGGATGCAATGAGGGCAGATAGGCCGTACAGAAGAGGAAGGTCAATGGATACCATAGTGGATGAACTCAAAAGATGTTCCGGAAGCCAATTCGACCCTGAGGTTGTAACTTCATTCAGGCTCTCTCTCCTTTAAAGCGGGTTCACCCGAAAATAACCCCCCCATGCCCCCCCTTGAACAAAGGGGGGGATTGCCGTTGGCCATTGAGCACCAAAGGAACTTTCCCCCCCTTAACAAGGGGGGGCTTGGGGGGGTGGTTTTCATCCTCCTTTGTGAAACCTCCGTTTCATGGCGGTTCATCCGAAAATGACCCCAAGTAAGCAGTAAGCGGTAAGCAGTTAGCAGATAAAGACTGCCTTTCCTGTTTACTGCTCACTGCTTACTGTTTACTATTTTCATTGCCCTTTGTGAGCGCCCCGCTCATGACGGTTCATCCGAAAATCCTCTCCGGCGGGGTAAGAAAACCCCGTCTATCCATTTCTACGAGGATAGGCGGGACATTCTTGTCCCGCTGATTTTCTTGGCCATTTGAAGTAATAAACGGGACGGGTACATTTATTTGAAATGCTCTTGAAAGTTAATCTAACCCGGGAAATTTACTCTACCGTAAATAAAAAAAGGGGGCGGTTAAACAACCAGCCCCCTTTGGGAATAATTTTGATAAAAAAGGTTATGCTACCTTGAACTGTTTACCTATATCTGTAAGTTTTGTTGCGAGGTATGCAAGGTCGGAAGATGCATTGGCTATCTGTGAAGAGCCAGTGGAGGTTTCCTTTGAAACATTAGCAACAGTCATAATATCCCTGCTGATCTCTTCAGATGTGGCTGACATCTCTTCAGTCGCTGAGGCTATCTGCTGAACCATTGACTGTAGTTCATTTACGCTTCCAACTATCTTTCTCAATGCCTCTCCTGCCTGAAAAGAGAAGTCTACACCTACACCAACCTTCTTTGACACACCTTCCATTGAAGACACGGTCTTCTCTATCTCATCCTGAATAAGACCAATCATTGAACCTATCTCTGATGTTGCCTTTGCTGTCCTCTCTGATAATTTTCTTACCTCATCAGCAACCACTGCAAACCCCTTACCCTGTTCTCCTGCACGGGCAGCCTCAATGGCTGCATTAAGGGCAAGGAGGTTTGTCTGGTCTGCTATTTCATTAATTACGTTTACTATGTCACCAATCTGCTTTGAACGGCCGCTTAGCGATACCATAAGACTTGTGGAATCCTTTACTGTTTCAGCAATCTCCTGAACCTCTACAATTGATTTCTCAACAATCGCTTCCCCCTCTTTGGCTACTCTTGCTGTCTCAGTAGCAGAGTGGGCTATTGTAGAGGTGTTTTTAGCTATCTCATTTACAGTTTGTGACATCTCAGTTGCTGCAGTTGCAATCTGAGTTGACCTGTCCGACTGCTCTACCACACCTTTTGACATTTCTGCTGAACTGGCGCTCAACTGCTCACTTGCAGATGCCACATTATCAGATGTTGATTTAATGTCACCTATGAGCTTCTTAAGGTTTTCTGCCATATTACTCATGGATGTCAGCAACTGACCCGTTTCATCCTGACTGTCTACATTAATTTTTACTGACAGGTCACCTTTAGCAATGGAGTTAGAGACATCCACAGCATTAGTTAATGGTCTGGTAATACTTGTTGTGATATAAATTGCCACAAAAACGCCGAGTACCATTGCGATAAGTGACATACCGAAAAGTATCTTCTTTGCAGTACCAATAGAACCAATGACATTATCTGACATTGTTACAGCCTCTTTAACCTGCTGACTCTCAAACGCTTCTACCCTGGCCGTCAAAGCTAAACTGGTTTTATCAAATGAATCCATTAGTACATTACCCTGAGCAATGCCCTGAGTAATATAAGCATTTGCCATCTTCTTACCTTCTTCATAGTAGCGATTAAAATCAGACTCGATCTCTGTAACCTTTCTAAGAGACTCTGTATCATTTTCTTTTGAATACATTGCCTTAAATTTATCTATATCACTCCTGAACTTATTTGCAGCATCCTCTGCCTCTTTATAAACCTCAGTATCATGAGTTGCAGATGCATCTGTAAGAAATTGCTGAACCTGAACAACCTGAAAAGCAATATCTTTAGCAACCAGTGCATACGGCAGGCTTTCCTCCTTTACAATGGAAGCACTTTTGTCAGCCTTAATAAGTAAGTAGCTGGTTATTACCCCGCATGCTATAAAGAGAAGTATAACCGCCCCAAATCCAATCCAAAGACGCGTTTTAATTTTTAAGGCTTTTAAGTCCATCTTTTCTCTCCTTATTTTATTTTGAAATATTATTTTTATTTGCAGATACTCAATCGGCGGTATAAAAAATCTCTTTAACAATGGAAAGATAAGCTATAGATAGATGTTATTCACTTATCAGAATAGCACGGCCAGGGGCACCATCACTCCCTGCGATCTTCAGAGGAAGGCAATACAAGGTATAATAACCCTGTTGGATTTCATAAAGGTTTAACCCTTCAACAACAACTACTCCGGCCTTTAAAAAAACCTCATGTGTAGGCCGGCTTTGCTTATATGGGGCAACTGAAAGATAATCTATTCCAATTAATTGAATACCGAGACTGACGAGAAACTCGGCACCATCCTTAGTGATTCCAACAAAATCTGATTGAAAGAAACCACCCTCCCCCTTACCCCCTCCCGTCAAGGGAGGGGGGATAAGCATAGTTCCCTCTTCCCCCTTTAGTATATAGGATGAGGGGTTCCAGTATCTGGAGTTCCGTGTCTTTATCAGAAGCCGGCGGGTATCAGCAGGGATGTTTGATTTCTCCAGAATTTGTGATGTAATTACATCCACTTCTTGTTGCAGATCTAAAACAAAGGATGGCCCGACGAGTATATCAAGCGGTAAATGCTCAACACCATTGCCTTCAGGAAGAAAGTGAAATGGTGCATCTACATGTGTACCTGTATGGACACCCATGTTCATCATGGACACATTCGCATTAGCCCCGTCTTCAATCTTTGCAATCCGTTCAATTAAAACAGCAGGGTCACCGGGCCATACAGGAAGTTCAGGGGAAATGGTTAAGGATATATCATAGATATGCAATTATGCTCTCCTTTTATATAAAAAAACCATTGAACTGTTTATATATAAATTGTATATTACAGCATCCTGAGTAAAATATAAAATCTTTCTTTATTGAATTATGAATGAACTTATTGAATGGGTAATAGAAATTGAGGGTACTGCGTAACCCTTCAGTGAGGCGTGGTGACACGAAAAAACTACTTGCGTTCTGGTTGCCATCTATGGTACAACATGATGAATGGAGATGGCGGTCAGATATCGTGGCAGAGAATTCGCCCATGAGGAAATAGCCGAAGTACGTG
>JACRGV010000041.1 GCA_016212215.1 Nitrospirota bacterium | reverse complement strand
ATATAAAAATCATTCCTGAAACAGTTTCATCGCACCACTTAATTATTAAAACCAACGAAACTACAAAGGGTATTAAATACCTGCTTCCCTTTTCAAAGATAATTACATGGGATTGATATAATGGACTGTGAACGGTTACAATTTAACTAATCGTCCCCAGCTCCAGTTTGTTCAACCACTTTCGCTCCATGGCATGGCGTAATAATTTATGTTTAGGGAGGGACAATGACGGGTCTTTACTTATTATCTCAAAGGCGTCTTTTCTTGCGGCCTCTAATATCTTTACGTCTCTGATGATATTGGCCACTCTAAGCTCAGGGATTCCTGCCTGTCTTGTCCCGAACAGCTCACCGGGTCCTCTTATTGCCAGGTCTTCTTCTGCTATCTCAAAGCCGTTGTTTGTTTTCTCCATGATGCCAAGCCGTTTTCTGCCGTCATCCGTTACGAAACCATCGGTAAGTAACAGGCAGTATGATTTATCGCTTCCCCTTCCCACCCTGCCGCGTAATTGATGAAGCTGGGATAGGCCGAATCTCTCTGCATGTTCAATTACCATGACCGTTGAATTCGGTACATCAACACCAACCTCGATTACAGTTGTTGAAACGAGTATGTGAATATCATTCCTCTTAAATCCGGCCATGACCTCTTCCTTTTCAGCAGACTTCATCCTGCCGTGAAGCAGGCCTGTCTTATAATCAGGAAATGACTTTTGCAGGCGTTCTGCCATTTCTACTGCACTCTTGAGGTCAACCTTTTCAGACTCCTCAACAAGCGGATATACAACATAGGCCTGCCTCCCCTTCTTTAACTCCTCCTGCATTATATAGTACGCCTCTTTCCTGCTATTACCGTAAAGCCATCTTGTTACAACAGGTGTACGCCCCGGCGGCAGTTCATCAATTACTGATACATCCAAATCACCATAAACACTCATGGCAAGTGTTCGTGGTATTGGTGTAGCAGTCATTATGAGTACATCAGGATTGTATCCCTTATTCTTTAACCCTGCCCTCTGGAGGACGCCGAATTTATGCTGTTCATCAATAACAGCAAGCCCGAGACGGTTGAAGGTCACACCCCCTTCCAGTAAGGCATGGGTGCCAATCAGTATCTTTATCTCCCCGGCAGATACACTCTCAAGAACGCTCTTCTTCTCCTTTGACTTCATACCGCTTTTGAGTACTGCTGAGGCGATGTTGAGTTTGTCCAGATATGACTTAATATTTCTATAGTGCTGTTCAGCGAGTACTTCTGTTGGGACAAGCATGGCGGCCTGATACCCATTATCAACTGCAACAAGCATTGCCATGAGTGCAACCACTGTCTTACCGCAGCCCACATCACCCTGAAGGAGTCTGTTCATAGGGTGAGGCATTGCCATGTCTTTCTTTATTTCATTTATAACCCTGTCCTGAGAATTAGTAAGTTTAAACGGCAGGATTGAAAACAGCTTATCTATAAGACTGCAATTCACATTAAAGGGAATACCGGATTCTTTAGTTACAGCAGTCTTCTTCATTGCAAGGCCGACCTCAAGGAGCAGAAACTCCTCAAAGGATAACCTTTTGTGCGGGACTGTCTCTCCCCTGTTTAATTTTTCAATATCCGTTCCCTTTGAAGGAAAATGGATTTGATTTATTGCAATATTAGAAAAAGGCAGGTGATACTTTTTGATAATATCTTCAGGCAATATCTCCGGCACACTATAAGTCTCCAAAGCAGATTTGATTATGTTCCTAAGCACCTTCTGTGAAAGTCCATTGGTAACACGATATATTGGGACTATCCTGCCTGTGTGAATCAGGGCATCATCTTCCGGCATTGACTCTGTATCTATGATCTCATATTCAGGGCCGTCCATATAAAGTTCATGAGAGTAGTTGTCACGTTTCAAATATCCGCTCAACACAATGTCCCTGTCTTTCTTTAAGACATCTTTGAGATACGCCTGGTTAAACCACTTCGCAGTAATGTAACCTGAACCATCTCCCACTACAGCCTCAAATATTTTCCTTCCCTGTCTTGGAGTAATAATAATCCGCGAAGATACTATCTTTCCCTGAACTGTTTTAAAGGATGTGTAATCCTGAAGTGTAAACCAGCTTTGTAGCAGCTCTTTTATGGGTTTTAGGTTTCCCCTGTCTTCATATCTGAAGGGTATATAATTTATAAGGTCTTCAACAGTATGTATGCCGAGTTTGTTGAATAGCTTTGCCCTTGCAGGGCCGACGCCTTTGAGATATTGTATGTCTTTTTGAATATCCATCTGAAACCCCATCCCCACCCTAACCCTCCCCTTGAAGGGGAGGGGATATTATGGAAAATTGTTTTTGATTTTTTGTTCCTGTTATGATAGTATTACACGGTTTTTTATACAAGTTCCAGATTGTTTAAATATTAATAGGAGGTGCCGAATGGCTCGTGAATGTGAGATTTGTGGGAAAAGAAGGCGTGTAGGGAACAACGTAAGTCACGCCAATAATAAGTCAAAAAGGACGTTTCAGCCCAATCTTCAAAGGGTAAGGGTTGTGGTCAATACTGCTGCTAAGCGCGTAATGGTTTGCACAAGATGTCTTCGTTCCAACCGTGTAAAGAAGGCTGTCTGAGGAATTCAAATTAGTTCATCCGAAAATCCCTTCCGGCGGGGTAAGAAAACCCCGCCTATCCATATCTACGAGGATAGGCGGGACATTCCTGTGCCGCTGATTTTCATGGCCCTTTGTGAACCCTCGGTTCATGGGAGTTCATCCGAAAATTTCCATAGCTCACCCTCCCCCTGACCCCCTCCCCTCAAGGGAGGGGGAAGTAGAAGGTAAGCTTCATAATATCCTTAACCCCTTGAACCCTTAATAAATATAAGCTATTGCATCTATTTCTATCTGAACGTCTTTGGGTAATCTCGCTACTTCTACGGTAGACCTGGCTGGCGGGGTTTCTATAAAATATCTTTTATATACATTATTTACCCTCTCAAAGTTTGATAAGTCTTTAAGATAGAGTGTGGTTTTTACGACGTCTGACAATGTTAATCCGGATTCTGCGAGGATTTCTTTGAGATTTTTTAATACCTGTTCTGTCTGTTCTTCAATATCACCCTGAATTATATTTCCTGTTTCAGGATCAATGGGAATCTGGCCTGATACAAAGATAAATCCTCCAGCTTTTATCCCTTGAGAATATGGGCCTATTGCAGCGGGTGCATTCTTTGAATATATTATTGATTTCATTGACAAAAAGCCTAATTTTTCATATAATAATAATCAAGACGGGGGACGAACCGGTTACACATCTAAGCGCCTCACCCACCGCAAAGAAAGACCGGTTTGAACCCCGTTCTTATTTTGACCGCAATACTAACTAAAAGTATCCTCCTTAGTCAACATCTTTTTGTTTCTCAGGAAATCACGCTGTTTTTTAAATATATATTTGACTATCTTTTCATAATCATCTTCCTTCATATCTAAAAACTTGATGCCGGTCTCAAAAAGACCCTTTTCTTTTCCCTCGGTTGATGTTGAATTACTGCTCCTCTTTATCTCTCCAATTATAAATAAGTTAGTGGGGGGTACCATCGGCAGGACAAGACATAATGCGACCCTCTGCCCTGGACAGGTAGAGTCACATAGATCCATTTTTATACCTGATGCACTAAGGGAGACATCCCGCTCAACCGGTACCTCCACTCGCATATCTTTATTGTTGTTGAGCAGGAGTTCTATCATGATGTCCATCTTATGGTTAAGGTCTACGATATGAGGCAGGAGTTTCAGATTTGATTCTTCTGATTCGTCAAAAACTATTGAGGATGGATACTTACTCCAGATGTAAGGAAAATACTTTTCAGGGCTTTCAATTGTTACATAGTCTTCATCTTCAATAAGCCTGTAGGCTATCTGCAGCCTGTCGTAAACCCTTACAGTTCCTCTTTTCTCTTCCATCATATTATTAAAAAACCAGCGGCCCAAGGAAGGCATTATCATGGTTGAATATATTATCTTTTGACTCTATCCTGTTTCTGCCGCATTTCTTTGCATCATAAAGCGCCTTATCCGCCTCTGAGATCATGTCTTCGACTGTTTTTATACTTGAATTCGGACAGCTTGATATGCCGATGCTTGCAGTAACTTTAATTGAGTTCCCTTTAAACTTTATTGGATTCTGCTCAATAAGCCTTTTAAGCCTCTTTGCCACAAAAAATGCCTGTTCTGCATCAGTCTCAGGGAGGATTATTGCCAGCTCATCTCCGCCATACCTTGCCGGCACATCAATATCCCTCAGGCTCTTTGTAAGCATAGATGATATTTCTTTTATGACTGCATCACCGGCCTGATGGCCATACATATCATTTATTGTCTTGAAGTTATCGAGGTCCATCATGATCAGTGAGACAGGGGTCTGATACCTCATTGTTCCTTTAAACTCCCTGTCAAGAATATCATTAAAATAACGCTTATTAAAAAGGCCGGTAAGGCTGTCTATTGTTGCCATTGCCTGAGCCTCTCTGTGAATCTCTGAATTCCTCAGTGCAAGCGTAAGTGTGCTTACGATCATTGATAAAATATCATACTGATGTTTGGAAAAGGGTTCATCCGAATAACGAATCAGCTTCAGCATCCCAATCTTGTTACCGCCGCTATCCAGCGGGAAAAACAGGCGGTTTGCAAACTGTAATTCCTCCTTCTTTCTTAAAGAGTAGTCGGATGTTGTTTCATGGTCTTCGTCTTCTACATATTTCACAGCAGTCTTATAGGCATTACTGTCTCCCGAGTCAGTTACCTCTTTTAATGCAGACACAATTGCAGACTTGATCTCTTCAATCTCTTCCACATTTAATTTTACATTTGAAAACAGCCATAATTTCTTCTGTGAAAACAGTGCAATTGACAAGATGTCATGAGGAACGACCTCCTGTATCCTTGTATAGGCCGTACTTATAATCTGGTCGGTATCTAATGTCGCAACAAGTGACTTACTCAGGTCATTAAGCAGGCTCAGGTCATCTCCCCACCGCTTTAAAGAATTCTTCTCTTCAACGAGCTTTTTCTTCTGTAATGTCAACATCCTGTTGGCCTTCTGAAGGTCTTTATAAAGTTGGTGAAGGGCAGTTGTGTCCATGCATGCGAGATTGCTGTCTAAGTAGATTACCTTTTCCTTATTCATCTTTTTCATAAGTCACCTCGTTTAGTGTTACCAATGGCTTATGCACAAATTATACCAGTATTAAGGACATCTATAACCAATAATACCCTTTGTTCTATCTAATTGATTTAATTGAATATTAATTTGATGCAGTAAATTTAGCCAAGAAAACGTTAGTCACGGAATGGTGGCGTCCGTCAATATACTGACATGGCAAGACGGCCGTTTTGAACATGATACTATGCAGCTTTTGCCTAATTATTCTTCTCTATCAGGGTAGCAGTAACATATCCTATCTTTATCTTACTTTCCATTAGAACCGGTATTCGTAACGAGTCGTCGGTAAACCACACAAACACATCGCCTGTATTTACAAACAGACCCGCATATCTCATAAGCGCCTTAACCTTTATCGTATCAAAAGTACCTGCAGGGGTTGTTATCTTTTCCTTTTTCAGAACCTTTACAACAAGTGTCCAGTTTTTCTTCCCGTCGTGAACCTCAACATTTACATCTTTGCCGACATCTAATGGGAGATTACGGAAGTAGTAGACAACGGATAGTGGGTCCTGAGCGCCGGGAACAATATCAGATTTGCGAGTCTTACCCCCTGATTTATGGTCAATAAGGGTCGCAATATTCTTCTCCCTGTCGAACATAATCTCCTTATTACTCCTGTATCTCCCTTCGCTCTGGATAGACCTGTAACGGTGCGGGTAAAGACCTTTAATATCTACATAAGACTCAACTACATCATTGACAGGATAAAACATGGAAATATATTTATTGGATTTGGTGGTAGAGGTTATCTTATACACCGGAAGGTCACGGTCTATAGCATCAGAAACCTCCATAACAGAGGTCCCTCCGCTTACCCCATACCATGAGAGATTAAATACAAGGCGTTCACCTTTTGGAAATGAATAAGCATAAGATATGAATGGGGTATTAAGTTGTAGTGCAATTAGAAAGACTATTATTTTAAGATAATATCCCAAGCTTCTGCCTGAAATAACTTATAGTACTATGCAGTCCGTCTTTTAATGCTACATGAGGTTCCCATCCGAGTATACTCTTCGCCCTTGTAATATCAGGCTGTCTGACCTTTGGGTCATCCTCAGGCAGCGGCAGTTTAATGATCTTACTTTTACTTTTTGTAAGTGCGATTATCTCCTGTGCCATCTCAAGCACCGTCATCTCATGCGGATTACCTATATTTACAGGTGACTTATAATCAGACATCAGCAGTCTGTATATGCCGTCTACTAAATCTGATACATAACAAAAACTCCTTGTCTGACCGCCGTCTCCATACACAGTTACATCCTCATCACTGAGTGCCTGAGTAATAAAGTTCGGTATAGCCCTTCCGTCCCTAATCCTCATCCTCGGCCCATAGGTATTGAATATCCTGACAATCCTTGTATCTACTCCATGGTATCTTTGATAGGCCATTGTCAGGGCCTCTGCAAATCTCTTGGCCTCATCATACACACCACGAGGTCCTACAGGATTTACATTCCCCCAGTAATCTTCATTCTGTGGATGGATAACAGGGTCCCCATACACCTCAGATGTGGATGCAAGCAAAAGGCGGGCGCCTTTTTCCTTTGCAAGGCCGAGTGCCTTATGAGTCCCGATAGAGCCGACCTTTAAGGTCTGGATTGGAAATTCCATATAATCAATCGGGCTGGCAGGACTTGCAAAATGGAGTATATAATCAAGGTTCCCCTTAACATATACATAGTTTGTCACATCATAATGGACAAAGGAAAATCTGCTGTCCTTGATATGACTGATGTTATTTACATCACCGGTTATGAGGTTATCCATACATATAACCTCATGACCTTCAGAGAGGAATCTCTCGCAAAGATGTGAGCCGATAAAGCCTGACCCGCCTGTAATAAGTATTCTCGGCATAATTGTTCTCCAGAAAATCTAATTTTAAACCACAGAGACACGGAGGCACAGAGTTTTTATTTGAATAATAAATATAAAATCTTTTCTCTGTGCCTCCGTGTCTCTGTGGTTAATTTTCATTTCCCTTTGTAAGACCCCGCCTCTTGACGGTTCATTAATATTATTTCTTTTCTTTTACCTCAATTTTAGCCGGTTGATTAACAACCTGCGGTGGTTGCAGTACCGGTGTGTTCCCCTGAATCTTATTAAGTTTGGCAACCGCATCCTGTGTCAATGGCGAGTTTGGATATACCTTTTTCAGATACTCATACCGTTCAACTGCAGAGGTCTTATTACCGGACGCTTCGAACGCCAGAGCAGTCTCATATACCGCCCTGTCGGCAACAAGAGAGTTTCCTGCTGTTGCAGCCTGTTTAAATGCGGATATTGCATTGGCATAATCTTTCTTATTCATGTAGGCATATCCGATATCAGTCCATGCAAGCGGAATTATAGTCTTCTCATTTTTATATTTCTCAATCGCCTTTTGATAGGTCTTAATCGCCTCATCATTCTGTCCAAGTCCGAGGTAACTATTCCCAAGATAATACATTGCAACCGGTGCATTATCACTGGATGAATACTTTTCCGTTATCTTCTGATACGCGGTAATTGCCTCTTTATAGTTTCCTTCAACATAATAATTATACGCAGTGCTCTCCAGGGCTGACGCATCCTTATCCCATTTGCCGGACATGTAGCGATAACCAAGAACACCAAGGCCGACGACTATAATAATAACTATTGCAGCAATTATTGCTGAACTGTACTTCGAAAAAATATCCTCAAACTTAAATGACAAATCGTCATATAAATTCTGCACACGTTCTGATTCTGTTACAACTTCCTTTTGTTTTGGGGCCTTCTTCTTTATTTTCACAAGTCACCTCATGGAATTCAAACTTCAGAATATTAAGTAAATTAATCAGTCTTGTCAAGTATATAATACTATGGTATTTTGTATCGTGATGGAAGAATATATAAAAGAGCTTAAGACAATAGAAAAAAAGAGGTGGGAGCTTCTTAGTCTCGAGTTGATTATATTAGGCTTTTTAACCTGCGCAGTTATCGTCTTATCAATACTCGAGCAGAAGTATCTTACGCTTTTTTTTCTCGGACTTCTTACAACTTTATTTTCCATCTATTTAATCAATAAGGAAAAGGAATTTAAGAGACTCAACGCCAACCTTACCGAAGAGCAGTTCAAAAACATTGAGGAACGCATCAGGACAGCATCCGTTAAAGAACGGTTAAATGAGGTAGTGCTTTTATATAAGGTAGGCAGGATAAGCGTGTCATCTCTTTCCCTTCAGAAAAAACTCGATAAGATATTACATATCGCATTCAACCTTGTAAACGCAGACCGAGCCTCGATCATGCTCCCGAATGATGTAACAGGTAATTTTATTATTGCAAGCTCCATAAATTTTGACGAAGCCATTTTAAGAACCGTGCTTCAAAAGATTGATGACGGAGTTGCCGGATGGGTCTTAAAAAATAAGACACCACTTATCCTTACCGGCAAAATAGAAGATAATCAGATAAAAAATCTGGCAAAGAAAAAGGATGAGATAAATTCTGCAATCAGTCTTCCCATAAAGCTAAAAGGCAAAGTAATCGGTGTTATGAATATGAGCTATCTTGTGGGAACTGACAGGGTATTTACGGAACACCACCTGAGATTACTATCTATATTTACAAGATACATCGCCACAACAATGGAACATACCCAGCTTGCCATAAAGAAGCAATTGATACCGTCTTAAACGTAAAACAAAACAACCCCATCCCCACCCTAACCCTCCCCCGTTCAGTGTCGGGGAGGGAATAATCTTAGCACCCTCTCCCTCAGGAAGCGACTCATTCATTTTTCCCTCTCCCTCAGGGAGAGGGTTAGGGTGAGGGTGGGGTTTTTCACTCGTTTCTTCTTCCTTCTAACTTCTTACTTCTAGCTTCTTGCCTATTGCTTCTTACTTCTTCGCCTCTCTGCAAAAAATCCTTGCACCTAAAATACCAAGCTCATAAAGCACAATCAGGGGGACTGCCATAAGCAGTTGGTTAAAGACATCAGGAGTTGGAGTGAGAATGGCTGCAACTATAAAATTTATCAGTATTGCATATTTCCTGTTTTTTGATAAAAATGCCGGTGTGAGCAAACCTATTTTAGTGAGAAAAATAATCGCAAGCGGCAGTTCGAAGATTAATCCAAAGGCGAGCATAAATTTCATTACAAAGTCCAGATATGAACCTATTGATATAAGCGGGGTAAGGTCAGCAGTCTTATAGGTCATAAGAAAATTCAGGGCGTATTTAAGCACTACTGTGTAGCAAAATACAAGCCCTATTGCAAAGAAAACCACACCGGATATAAGAAACGGGAGTACATACTTTCTCTCCTTCTCACGTAGGGCAGGATAGATGAATCTCCAGATTTCATATAAGATTACGGGAAATGAAAGGATAATTCCGGCAAACATGGCTACCTTAAAATTGGTCCAGAGTGCCTCGGCAGGAGTTAAAAATATAAATTGAGGTCTGTTTTCCTCGTTAATCAGTCTAATGAGAAACCTTAATAACTGCTCTGAAAAATAAAATGCAATTACAAAACTTATGGCAACTGCTATAACAGAGACTATTAAGCATGTCCTCAACTCGGCAAGGTGTCCGGTCAGGGACATCCGTTTATCAAAAACCTCTTTCATAAATAGATCACTGCAAAGCAGGCAAATTTATCTGGAATTTTCTTTACTCTCTTCCATCTTTATTATCTCCTTCATCTTATCCTTTGCAATGAGCTTTTCTTTCTGAAGGTTTTTCCTTATCAATTCTTCTGCAGGAGTAAGAACATGTTTTCTGTTAAACCCCCTTATCTCCCGTTCAAGCCTTATGTGCTTTTCTTCCCACATCAAAAAATCATCATTCTCCCGGCGCAGCCTGTCTATCAAAACACTATGCTTATCAATCATCTACTCCCCCCTTTCATTTATATCTCGAATATAACCCATCCCCACCCTACCCTCCCCTTGAAAGGGAAGGAAATTTCCTCTCCCTCAGGGAGAGGATTAAGGTGAGGGTGGGTTTTCACTATTCACTGTTCACTATTCACTTTTATCTAATCTCCAGCCCCATTATAAACGCATCTTCAACAGGATTTCTATAATACTTAGTACGCCTCATCATCATCTTGAAACCGAATTTATCATAGAGCTTGCGTGCAGTCATGTTAGATTCCCTTACCTCAAGATATGCAACCCGAATCCCTTTTGCATCCCAATAGTCTAAGGATACAGATAAAAGCAGTGCTCCCACGCCTTTGCCTCTGTAAATAGGGCTCACAGCAAGATCCAATATATGTGCCTCGTCTTCTATCAACCAGAAGCATATATAACCCATTAACATACCGCTCCGGTCACGAGCTAACCACACATTAGAAAATGGGTTGGATAACTCAGCCTTAAACATGTTGCATGACCAGGGATCAGTAAAGGATTGCTCTTCTATCTCAAGAACCTCCGCTAAATCCCCCTCTTTCATATCTGTTATTGTAATATTTTCTTCTTTCACCATAGCTTTATCAGCGAATAACCCCATCCCCACCCTACCCCTCCCCCGTTCAGTGTCGGGGAGGGAATAATCTTAGCACCCTCTCCCTCAGGGAGAGGGCAGGGTGAGGGTGGGGTTTTCAAACGATGCTTCTAACTTCTTACTTCAGCCTTCAGTCTATCAACCTCTTTCTTCCGCTTCTTCACCTCCGCCTCTGATTTCCTTATATACGCAGGAACTCCGGTTGGAGGAAGCACCTCGCCATTCAATAACTTCTGCATTCCAATCCTCGCTACTGACAGCCCCGATGGTAGGAGGCAATTAACCGGGGCAAAAAGCGCTTTATCATTAAGCTGTTTACTTAATAAATCCTCATAAACATATACCCCATCCCCAAGAAATACTACAGATCCCTCAATCCGGGCTATAAGGTTCTCAACAAGAAACTCAGGAGAAACTGCCATATCTTCAGTTACCCGTATAATACTCCCATTTTCATCATATTTAAACAGGGCTGTATAAACCTCTTTTTTCCGTGCATCAAGCACAGGACAGATAGTATATTTACAGAAAGGGAGATTAGATGCAAGTGCCTCAAGGGTAGAGACACCGGCGGCCTGTTTACCCGTCACCATACATAGACCTTTAACAGTTCCAAGCCCGATACGAAGCCCGGTAAAAGAACCCGGTCCGATAGATATAGCAAACCCATCAACTGAATCAATGTTAATCCTTGAATCCTTTAACATTGTATTTACTGTATCAAGAAGCCTCTCTGAATGAGTTACTTCTATGCTCAGGCTATACTGAGCAATGGGACGGCCATCCTCGATGATCCCGACGCTTCCCATAAGTGTTGAGGTGTCTATTCCAAGAACTTTCATTTTTACCACTAAGATAAACTTTCATAAATAATTTGTAAAGCCATTTTAAAGATGTCAGTAATTCTCAGCCATTATAGCGGGGTTGGAAAACTCCGCCTATCGCTATAGACGGGACATTCTTGTCCCGCATTTGCAAGGGAAAAAAGATTCGCCGAGAATTACTTAAAAAAAGTTCTTGACATGTCAGAAAAGTTATTTTAGAATCATTCTTAAATTAGAATTATTCTAATTAATAGTTAAGGATACACAGTGGAAAAAATAGTTGAAAAATATAAAGATAAAGGATTAAGATTAACAGCACAGAGGATTGCCATTCTAAAGTTCCTTGAAGGCAACACAAGCCACCCGACTGCAGAGAATATTTTCAGAGAGGTTAAAAAAGGTAATCCGACTCTCTCGTTCGCAACTGTCTACAATACACTTCAGGCGTTAAGGGATAAGGGAGAATTATTAGAAATTACCATTGACCCTGCTAAAAAACACTATGACCCCAACACTACCCCGCATCATCACATAGTATGTACTGAATGTAATGAAATCCATGATGTGTTTGTTGACTACTCAGATGTATTAAAGCTCCCCGGCAATGTACTAAAGGAGTTTAAACCGCTCGGAAACCATGTTGATTTTTATGGCTTATGTAGGAACTGCCAGAAAAAAATGATAAAGAAGAAGGGGGGTGAATCAGAAGCAACTATTTAAGATTAAGGAATGAGATTTCAATTAACCTTTAACCATAAATAAGGAGGAACACACAATGACAGAATCTTTATCAATAGGACAGGTAGTACCAAACTTTGAGATGGAAATATATGACCCGACTAAGAGCGATTTCGGGAAGATAAGCCTTGAGGATATAAAGGGGAAAAGGCAGTGGTTAGTGTTATTTTTCTATCCTGCTGATTTTACCTTTGTATGCCCCACAGAAATTGATGACCTGGCAGACAGGTATAAGGAACTAAAAGACATCGGCTGTGAAGTTCTTTCAGTCAGTACTGACACGAAGTTCTCTCACATGGCATGGCATCAGTCAGAAAAGCTTATGGAAGGGGTAAAATTCCCTATGGGTGCAGACCCGACAGGGAAGGTATCAAGGATGTTCGGCATTTATGATGAGAACACAGGACTTGCCCTGAGGGGAACATTTATTATTAATCCTGAAGGAAAACTGATCGGCTCTGAGGTCAATTTTTACAATAACGGCAGGAACGCTGATGAACTCATGAGAAAGATGCAGGCCAATGTCTATCTCTCAAATCACACTGATGAGGTCTGCCCTGCAAAGTGGAAAGAAGGGGATAAGACCATTAAACCATCAGCAAAAATCGTCGGGAAAATCTACGAGGCAATGAAATAAAAGTGAGCTGTATAGCCCCCGATTGATTGAGTCGGGGGCTATACCTCATTCAGCTTAATACTAACTTTTCATCCCCCTTTCTGAGCGCCAAGCTCATGACAGCTATCTAATTGTATCGTGATGGCTTTCCACCTTCACTTCAAGCACAGGGACATATTTACCGCTCTGAAGTTCAATACGTTCTACTGAAGTAATTGTTACAGGAATATTGTTGAGCGGCCGCCGCTGGAATGTCCTCCTGAGTGCCGCAGTTGTAGGGGATAATTTATTTTGCCCCAAAAAGGATAATTTTGGGACGGCGAAAACAGGAGATGGGTAGACCACTCCCTTTACTTTCTGCTGATTGAGCAGAGTGATATTTATACTGGTGTCACCTCTCACATTATATTATTAAAATACCTTTCTTTTTTTCACAATCTTTTGAGGCTCTTGCAAAAGTCTCCGTGACATCTGGTAAAACCGGCACAAAATTGGATTTTGCAATTTAAAAATCACCTATCGTACAAATTAGATCGTTAAATTACACTTTTTAAGCAATCCAAGCATTTTCAGGGCGTACT
>JACRGV010000040.1 GCA_016212215.1 Nitrospirota bacterium | reverse complement strand
GGCTAATCACATGAGCAGTGAGTCCATACTATATTTGTGTGAAGAACTTAATTCAACAGAAACAGTATTTCCGGGCACAAATCTGCGACTGGTTTACGAACTGGTATCTTAACAAATTCCACGAGGTCAGGAGGTCTGTATGTAAAATCCTGTTCATACCAAGGTCTGCCTGTATAATCCCGGCAGGCACGCCCAGTGAAAATCCGAAGATACCGCCGAGCAGGAATTTCAACTGCGGTGTCATCTTTAATGGACGGGCCGACCACAATGTCTTTAGAGTAATAAACACGGCAATACCCATTGTAACAAGTTCAAATGCAGTTACCATTTCACCTGAGATAATCTTCATGATAGTCGGCTGGGCCTGGTCAGACAAGAGATGATGTGCCCACACATTCCATGAGACCACAAGTTCAACAAGCAGTGCTGCTCTGGCAATGTTACGCATGAACAATTCCTTACCGGAGATGATGGTTGCCAATAGATACCATGTCCCTGCTACATAGATCAGCACCAATCCATCTGCAATCAGGTCAAGCCCCCACCAGTATATATTTTTATAAAGCAATGCATCAAACCAGTTTGTAGGGAGGGTAGTACCTGATAAGGAATATATGGCGTAGTATAAGAAGATCAGGGAAATCCCGCCAAGGACAAAGGCATCCAGTACGGTGTCAATGGTCCCTCTGAAGATTGCCACAATCGGTAAAGGCATCAGAGGTTCTTTTTCAACACCCTTCCTGAATATCCTGCGGTAAAGATTTATAAAACCGTCTATTCCAAGTGCAGATAATAGCAACGGGCCGATAGGTTTCTTCTCTTCCCTTTGATGGAAGACTGTTGCAAAGATGTTATAGCAAAATGCTAATACGCCGGCCATAAGGATAGTGTTTCCCACGGCAAAGGTAGCAAGACCTAATGGGGAGAATTCTTTGGATACAGGAAGCGGCCAGTAGTTTGTGTATAGGGCAGAGAACCGGAAGACAAAGGCGCTTATCCAGATAATGCCGACACCGACTGACATTAGTATCCAAGTCCATTCAGCGAGCCTGTGGCTATAGAGGGACTTTTTCAAAACTGTAGGCACAAGAAAATAAAATGCCCCGAATGCAAGCATGAAACTGCTCCCGAATATGCCCACCATGGGATGGGCCTCCATTACGGCAAAGTAGTGTGGGGTTGTCATCAAATCATAATTTATCTGATGTCCCCGCATTATTATGCCTTCGAGGATGGCCAGACCATAAAATAATAATGATACGACTGCAAAACGAAGGGATAATCTTTGTAAAGGGGTTAACTGATCTACCTGTAACATTTCTTCTCCTTAAATATGATGCTATGTTTCAGCATTGTTGTTGTTTACATAGTACGGTTATTCTGAGCTACGGCCGGCTCAGGCAGAACGGTTACTACATTCTTTGCCAAAAGGTCTGCACCCCTTGGGCCGGAGTATTCAGTAGACCGGACAGAGAAATTACCGGGCTTGTCGAATTTCCACACCAGATCATTCTTTTGCCCCGGAACTACCTGCATCTGGAATACCATTGTCCCATCATCCCTGAATAGCCCGAACCCATAAGTTAAATCCTTTGATTCAACATTGAACCGTACCGTATCACCCTTCTGGATGACCATCTGTTTTTCAGGGAGTTTATATTCATAATTAGCCATTGCGATATCGAATTGTTTGTCAACCTTGATGGAATTTCTGCTGATGTCCCACTTAACCCATGGGATTTTATGGTATGTATACAAATGGAGACCTACACCGACACAAACTAGGAGTGTCAACCATGCATAAAAGGGGATTGTAAACCCGGGGCTAATCTTCTTTTTTGCTGTAAGCCCTAGTGTAAACATTCCTATTAATGAAAAGACGATAGCCACATAGATTACATAAACTACCTTTAACAAACTAAAGACATCAATTGAATCAATCATTTTATTCTCCTCCTATTTTTTGTTAAATATTAAGGAGTATATTTTCAAGAGTCGTACCAGATTATTTAAATGAAACCAGTGCGTTATGTTCATAGATATAACTATTTGAATTAAATAGGATATTGATGTCCGATTTGAAATTATTGCCGATATACACCGAATGAGCGAAGATTAATAGCACGACAATAATGTAGTTTAAGTGTATGATAGCCTACAATTTTGATGCTACAATTATGTTGGGTGTAAGTCCTGACCCCCTCCTGTCTTTTCAATTTGGGGAGGGGGGATTTGTGGTTTGTTCTTGTTTCTTACTTCTTGCTTCTAACTTCAGTCTTCAGCCTTCAGTCTATCTACCTCTCCTAACTCCTGCTCCCCGCCATTGCCGCTGCCCATGGATCCTTATATGCTGACACAACCTCATTAATCCTCTTTCTCAAACGGTCTGCAATCCCAAGGCTGTCCGCAATCACTACCTCTTTTATGTGGTCTATTCCAACCCGCTCCACAAACTGGCTTGTACGTTCCATCCATCTTGCGTTTTCACGGTAGTGCTGGAGAAAGATTCCTGTAATATCTATGACCTCTTCTATTGTATCTACGACTGTCAGAAGGTCGGCGATTCTGACCTTAACCCCGCCGTTTCCACCGACATAAATCTCCCACCCTGTTTGTATTCCAACTACTCCTATATCTTTGATGGTTGTCTCTGAACAGTTCCTGGGACAGCCGGAGACTGCCATTTTAATCTTACCGGGGCAGGGTATACCCTGATAGAGTTTTTCCATCCTGATACCGAGTGCAATGGAATCCTGAACACCATACCTGCACAGTGTTTCACCGACACAGGTCTTGACGGTTCTGACCGCCTTTGTGTAGGCGTGGCCTGATGGATAGCCGAGGTCAGCCCAGACGGATGGGAGAAGTTCTCCTTTGATTCCGAGTAAATCTATCCTCTGCCCCCCGGTAATCTTGACCATCGGGACTTCATATTTATCTGCCACATCAGCAATCCGGCGTAACTGATCCGGTGTGGTAACACCTCCGTACATACGCGGTACTACTGAGAATGTGCCGTCCTTTTGAATATTTGCATTGAAACGGTCATTTTCAACAAGGGCGTCTTCTTCCTTTTTATAGTTATCAGGAAAAATCTCCTGAAGCATATAATTAATCCCGGGTTTACAACTTGAACATCCAACGCCATTACCAAGTACCCTAAGCACCTCGCTTACAGATTTGAGAGAGGCTGTAATAACATTTTTACGAATATCTTCCCATGTCATCGGTATACAGTCACAGAATACCTTTTGTATATCCTGTCTTACATATTCACCACCAAGTGTATCCTGAAGAATCTGCTCTATCTGAGGGGCGCATCCTTTACACGAGGTGCATGCTGTTGTTTTTTCAGACACCTCTTTTAGACTTGTGAGACCATACTCCTCTATTGCCTTTACAATAGTCCCCTTGGTTATACCCTTACAGCCGCAGATGGTTGTGCTGTCAGGCATTGAGGCGACTGATTTTATTGCCCGTGTCTCACCGGTCAGTAGTGTCTTTCTTTGTAAAGAAATATCCTCCTTATTCTGAAGCAATTCCGAATACCTGTTGTACCCGTCAATGTCCCCTAAAAGGATTGAACCTACCAGCCTCCCGCCTGATACCACGAGTTTCTTATATACTGATACAGCAGGGTCACTGTAGACTATCTCTTCACAACCTGTACCGCCTTTAAAATTACCCATAGATACTAAAGGTATCCCTGCAACCTTCAGCCTTGTTGCAGTGACTGACCCCTCATATTGCACAGAATAATTACCGGCAATCGCATCTGCCGCGGCCCTTGCCTGTTCCATCAGAGGGGCAACAATACCATACAATTTTCCACGGTGTTCCACACATTCACCTACTGAGAAAATGTTCTTAATATCAGTCTCCATATAGTCATTTACAATAATCCCCTTGTTTGTTTTTATGCCTGCATCTTTGGCAAGCACGGTGTTCGGGCGTATGCCTGCGGCAATTACAATCATATCTGCCTCATAAGCCCTGCCATTGTTGAAGCGTATGCCCTCCAGTCTGTTGTCATGAACTATGACCTCTTCTGCACAATGGCTGAGAAGGGTATGGATACCCATCCTGCTCAGTTCCTTCCTAAGGATTTCCGCACCTTGCAGATCAAGCTGCATCTCCATCAGCCTGTCCATCAGGTGGACTATTGTTACATCAACACCCTGGCTTACCAGTCCCACAGCCGCCTCAATACCAAGCAGCCCTCCGCCGACTACTATAGCCTTACGGCTCTTCTTAGCCCACTGTAGCATGGCTGTTGTGTCATCGAGGGTTCGGAAGGTAAAGACGCCCTCAATCAATTCCCTCCCCTTCAAGGGGAGGGGCAGGGTGGGGATGGAGTTATTTTTAGATGAATCTTTTAATCTCCCCTCCCCTTGCGGGAGGGGATTAAGGGGAGGGGAGGCTTGCTCCACCCAAATTCCTTTAACCGGCGGTATAAATGGAACACTACCTGTCGCTATCAGCAGTTTATCAAAATAGAATTTCACGCTGTTGCTTGCAATCAAAGTCTTTTCTTTAACATCAATTTTTGATACCGAGACCCCGCTATGTAAAGTAATGCCATTCTTTTCATACCATTCACGACTATTGAGTATAATCTCTTCCTCCAGCATCTCTCCTGCAAGAACAGAAGATAGGAGCACTCGGTTGTAATTAACATGAGGTTCGTTTCCAAAGATTGTTATTTCCATATCCTGCCTCTTTGTCAGAACCTGTTCAACCGTTGCAACACCTGCCATACCGTTTCCTATGACTATAAGCCGTTCTTTATCCATTAAATACCCCTTTCTATAGAATATATATTTCAAAAGGCTTGCCAAGTTGTTTATGAATATGTAACTTATTGAAATAATTGGATAAAGGCCCGATTTAGGTAAATATAATAAATTTTTAGTGAAAATAAACGGAACAAATATGTATTATTAACTACAATATTGGAACGCCATTTATCCCTTATTCATCCGAAAATAACCCCATCCCCACCCTAACCCTCCCCTTGAAGGGGAGGGAATAAACTTAGCCCCCTCTCCCTCAGGGAGAGGGTTAGGGTGGGGATGGGGTTATTTTCGGATGAACCCTCATGAGCGGGGCGCTCACAAAGGGGCATGAAAATCAGCGGGACAAGAAAGTCCCGCCTATCCTCGTAGATATGGATAGGCGGGGTTTTCTTACCCCGCCGGAAGGGATTTTCGGATGAAAAGGAATAGATTGACTGTAGAACGTGGTAAAGGTTCTCCTTCCTCCTTAGTTAAACAACAGAAACATATAGAACGCCAGATCCCGCCTCTTGCACACACTGCCATTTATCTATGGCATAAATACTGGTCAAGAAAGACATGGAATGTAGTGGGAGAGTTTATAAGGACATATTGCCCGGAAGGGGGTATCGTATTTGACCCATTTGCAGGCAGCGGCATCACTGCTATGGAGGCATTGAAAAACGGCCGCAGGGCGATTGTATCTGACCTTAGCCCGATTTCAACAGAGATTATCCGCCTCACAATAAAGCCTGTTAATGAAGAGTCCCTTTATGAGGCATTCAAGAGGGTAGAGGAAAAGGTAAAGGACAAGATTGAAAATCTCTACCTTACTGTATGCCGGAAGTGTAAAAAGGAGATTGTTTATGACTGTGCGATTTGGCAGGGTAATGCATGCAGGGAAATCAGGTATCAATCGTGTCCACACTGTGGAGACAGGCAGGAAAAAAACTGCAAACTTGTGCGGTATGATAAAGACTTGCTCGAAAGGATAGAAAAAAAGAAGATTAAGGAATGGTATCCGGCAAACCCGCTCTATTATCCGGATGGCATGCCTTTTAAAGAGAAACAAAAATACGAATCAGTTGATGAGTTATTTACCAAGAGGAATCTTCAGGCCCTTGCATGGCTTATGGAGGCCATAGAAGCAGAGCCGAACAGGGGTTTGAGGGATTTCTTAAAGATAGGGTTTTCTTCGATGAGTCATCTCTGTTCAAAGATGAATCCGATCTCTGAGGCAGGACATTTTACACCCTATAGTTCAGCATGGACACAGCACAGCTACTGGTATCCGTCAGGTTTTTATATGGAACAAAATGTGTGGAACAAGTTTGATAGTGCCATTAATGGTCATCAGGGGCTATTAAAGGCGAAGGCTGAATCCAATAAATACTTTAATAATATAAAGATTGCATCTTCTTATGAGCAGGTAATCACAGGGAAGGCGGATGTTTTCATTTATAATGGTTCATGTCTTGATCTGATGCAGGAGATGCCTGATGGATCTGTTGATTATATATTTACTGACCCTCCTTATGATGCAGCCATTCAATTCGGCGAGCTTACTTATATGTGGGCAGCGTGGCTAAAGAGGAATGGTGATTATCTAAATGATATGGTTTCAAGTGAGATTATCAGGAATGAACGTCAGCATAAGGATTTCAGCGTCTATCACTCACTGCTTTCATCAAGTTTCCAGAAGATGTTTAAGATATTACGCAATGGGCGTTATCTTACTGTTACATTCCATAACCCCACATTCAAAGTTCGTAATTCAACAATAAGGGCGGGTGTATTTGCCGGTTTTGAATTTCAGAAGATACACCATCAGGAGCTTGCAAGGCCGTCTGCAAAATCACTGCTCCATCCTTTTGGTTCTGCTCAGGGGGATTTTTATTTAAGGTTTTGTAAACTTTATGACCACCCTTCTGTAATCCAGCCTGATGAAATAGACGAGGTCAGATTTGAAAATATCGTGACGGATACAACAATAGCACTGCTTGCCGAAAGGGCGGAGCCTACCCCGTATACGATTATTATAAATTATATAGACCCTGTGCTTGCAAGGAACGGTTTCTTTGGAAGTCTCCGTACAGGGCTTGATATTAATACTGTACTGAAAAGACATCTTGACAGAGAATTTATATTATTGCCTGCAAAAGTAGGCGGTGCTGAGGGTATGTTATGGTGGTTTAAAGACACTGCGATTGTCCCAAGACTTAATGAGATTCCTTTGACAGAAAGGGTAGAGCAGACAGTCTACAGAAAGCTTAATCAGAAAGGGAAAGTGACATTTACAGAGATGTGGGATTCCGTCAGCACGGAGTTTCCAAACTCCCTCACATCGGATTCTACGAGTATTAAAGATGCCCTGAAGATATATGCAAGAGAGGTCTCCGGAGGATACTGGCTCTTAAAGCCTGAGATTCAACAGCGTGTAAAACAGCACAATGAAATGCTTACGATTATTGCATTAATAGGCAAAAAACAAGGGTACGATATATGGATAGGTAAGCGGGAACAGCATGAGAATGACAGCGGGCCTGCTGCAAAAGGTAAGCCCCTTAGGGAATATATGACTGTTAAGAAGTTGAAGGTTAATAATGCAGTAAATCAGGAGACGATCGAGAACATTGACCTTCTATGGATAAAGGGGCAGGAGATTAAGGCGGTATTTGAGGTTGAATCAATCACTGACATGACAGGCGCCTTACTGCGGGGGGCAAATGTAAATAAAGATGTTGATAAGTTCATGGTACTGCCGGAGGAACGTGATGCCCAGTTTATCAGGAAGATGACATCGCCGTTATTCAAGGAACATTTTGAGAATGAGACATGGAGATTACTATATTTTGACACACTTAGAATTGAATTCTTTAAACAAAAATCAGATGTTGATATCTTTACTATTGTAGATAAAAAGACAGGGTCATCAAGAGGAAAGGATTTTACAGATACTCAGGAGAGTCTGTTTTGAACTGTCCCCCCCTTTAGAAAAGGGCGCTGGGAATAAGTGCCTAATTCTTTTCAGCCAGAGCTACCGTTAAAAGATATATGAGTATGGAAGTAAAGGTCTTTGCAAAGGCAGTATAATATTTATATTATTACATTAAACGTATTGACTCCATTAAATATATTAAGTATATTAACTATAGTTAATATATATCCGATGAAATAGTATTAACACCTTCTAATCCCGCGCATGAAAAAAAACAAAAAATACAATACACAGGAAGTCTGTGAGATATTTGATATTTCAAAGGCTACACTTTTCAGGTGGGAGAGTGAGGGACAAATTACCAATGTTATGAGAGACTGGAGAAACTGGCGTATATATAGTGACGAGAATCTTGCAGAGATAAAAAACATTATTAAATCAAAGGGAAAAAGATAAAGTATATGTTTTTTCGTAAGAAATCCGAAATAATCGGGCTTGATATAGGATCGAGTTCAATAAAGGTCATCCAGATTGAGGATGAAGACGGTCAGTTCAGGCTGTCAAAATTCGGGATGTGCTCACTGGAACCTGAGATGATAGTAGACGGCACTATTATGGACTCGGTGCGATGCGTGGAGGCTCTACAGGGTTTATTAAAGGAACAGGCAATAACTGCAAAGGATGCTGTAATATCATTATCAGGACATGCGGTTATTGTTAAAAGGGTCAGCCTTCCGCAGATGACTGAAGATGAACTGGCAGAATCCATAAAATGGGAGGCAGAACAATATATCCCGTTTGATATTAATGATGTTGATATTGACTTTCAGATACTTAACAGCTTTGTTGACCCTGATGGAAAACCGCAGATTGATGTGTTACTTGCCGCTGTTAAGAAGGACAAACTAACTGAGTACACCTCCCTTGTTATTGAGGCTGGCCTTAAACCGGTTATAGTGGACATTGACTCATTTGCCCTTGAGAATATGTATGAGATTAATTATGCAGGTAAAGGGGAGCGTAAAGAGGCTGAGACTGTTGCATTAATAAACATCGGGGCAAGTATTACAAACATAAATATACTTCAAAAGGGGATGTTTGCGTTTATGCGTGATGTCTCTATCGGCGGCAACAGATATACGGAATCCATTCAAAAAGAGCTTGGCCTGTCTTATGAGGATGCAGAAAAGGCAAAGCGTGGAGAAAATGTTGAAGGGGCTGATTCATTTGCAGTAGACACAATTATTGAAAACGTGTCCACAGAAATCGTAAGTGAGATAACGAGGTCATTCGGTTATTTCAAGACATCATCCGGCAGTGAGAACATTGATAAACTTATGCTGAGCGGCGGTTCGTCAAGGATGAAAAATTTAAATACATTTTTGCAGGAACACCTCGGTATTCCAATAGAGCAGGTCAATCCATTCAAACATATTAATATCCCGGCGGAAATGGACAGTAACTTTATTGCTGAGGCGGCTCCGCTTGCAGCAGTAGCAGTGGGATTAGGCATACGCAGGTTAAATGACAGATGATTAAAATAAACCTTCTTCCGGGAAAAAAGGTAAAGAAACCCTTCACAATAAAGGTAGGGTTTAAACCTGACATAACTGTAATATTAATTGCAGTAGTTGTTGTTTTACTCATCGAAGGGGGAGTCTGGTACAGGCTCAACAGCAGTATTACAACTCTTATAAAAGACAAACAGACACTTGAGGTAAAACTTAATGGTCTGAAGGAAAAGGTCAAAGAGGTAGAGAACTTCGAGAAGGATAAAAAGTCTTATGAGGAAAAGATTGCGATAATAGAAAAGCTGAAAAAGACCCAAAAAGGCCCTGTTCATATACTTGATGAAATCAGTAGTATGCTGCCGGATAGGGTCTGGTTAATTTCTCTTAAAGAGGGAGAAGGCGGCATGAATCTTACAGGTGCCGGAATGACGAATGATGACATAGTAAAGTATGTTAATAATCTGAAGGGTTCAGGAATATTTACAAACGTACAGCTTATAGAGTCGCGACAGATAACAGAGTCGAATGTGCCTGTGTATAGTTTTAGTTTAACTTTTAATGTTAATCTAGAAACAATTTAAATAGATTCAATATAAAAAGAAATGATATAAAAATGGATCTTAGTTCACTCGAAAATATGCCTCGTTTTCAGAAGATTCTTTTAATAATACTTTTGTTTGTAATTATTGTAGGCGGGTTTATATACTTTATCGTGATGCCCAAAAAGGGACAGATTGACATTCTGAGCAATAATGTTGATGACCTGAACCGGCAGATAACCATCAATGAGGTTAAATTAAGGAGGCTTGACCGGCTTAAAGTTGAGAATCAGATTTTACAGGCAAGACTGAAGGAGTTACAGGCACAACTGCCTGCTGAACAGGAGGTCTCAAATCTCCTGAAACAGATCTCCGACCTGAGCGTTGAATCAGGCCTTGAAGTTAAATTATGGAAACCAGGGCCACGGAAAGATGATGCATCAGGGCTGTATGTAGTAATCCCTGTAGATGTCGAGTTATCAGGCGGTTATCATGAGTTGGGGACATTCTTCGACAGGGTCAGCAAACTGCCGCGGATAGTGAATATAAGCAATGTAAGTATGGAGGGGGTGAAAGTCACCGCAGGGAAGGCCGCCATACAGAATAAATTTATTGCTACAACGTTTGCTGTTGTTGATAAGGAAAAGACAGATAAGGGAAAAACAGCAGTTATAAAATGAGGGGAAAATTGGGAGTAATCGTAATATTGATTTTACTGCTGACTTTAAACGGCTGTTCTGAACAGGCAGGAAAACCGCCTGTGCAACAACCTAAACAGCGTTCAGGCAATGTCTCAAATCAGCCTCTCCCTGCTCAACCGGAGAATCCGCTTCTTTCGCCTGCAGGAACAGATACTAAGGAGGCTTATAGTTATCATAACCGCGGCAGGAGAGATCCTTTTAAATCTCTTCTATATGGCATCAAAGAAAAAAAGAAAGCAGGGTTGACGCCGCTCCAGCAGAGGAGCCTGAGTGAACTCAGGGTGATAGGTATTGTATGGGGCCAGCAAGGTTACATTGCAATGATAGAGACCCCTGATGGAAAGGGATTTGTGATAAAGGAAGGTACATTGGTCGGGCCGGACAACGGGGTTGTTAAGAAGATTACAGGTGACTCTGTAATAATTGAAGAAAGTTATACGGATTATTATGGAAAAAATGTTTCTAAAAAGACTGTCTTGGGTCTCCGCAGCAGAGAGGAGAGTGGTGGATGAATATGTCTGATGTCGGATTTAAAAAGGTGTTCTTTTATATTTTTATTGTCTTAGCTTTGGGATACTTCTCTTCTGGAGATGCATTGTCTTTAATCGGGACTGCTGATACCGGATTAAAGGATCAGCAAGAAATATCCGGTCCGGACAATATCAATTTTATAAGAGATATTAAGGTTGTTTCATCGCAGGGTAAGACAGAACTGATTGTAACAGCAGACAGGCCATTTGATGCAGAGACATCAATTGTAGAAAATAAGAAGCTTGTAATTGATGTAAAGAATGTCAATCATTCCATTATCTCTCAGAACATGCCTGTAGATGATAACAAGTTAATATCACAGATCAGGGTAGGCAAATCTAACCCGCCTGAACATAAAGTTAGAATAGTTGCTGACCTTAAAGAACAGGTGACATACAATGTTAATAAGGGAGAAAAGACTTTTTCTGTCAGCATGATTTCAAAAAATCCCCCTGCTGTTGCCGCACCTCCTACTGTTACAAAAGTTGCGGCAGTTGTTACGCTGCCGGCATCAGTTCCTTTACCACCGGCAACTAATCTACCTGTTCCAGCGGCTGCTCCTGTTAAGGCTCAACCACCGGTACAACCTCCATCTTCGTCTGCAACTCCATCAAGATTTACGGGTAAGAAGGTATCACTCGATTTTCAGGATGCAGATATTATAAATGTTCTTAGGCTCTTATCTGAGGTAAGCAAACTCAACATGGTAATCGGTGAGAATGTGAAGGGAAAGCTTACAATCAGGATGTCTGAGGTACCATGGGACCAAGCCCTTGATGTTGTATTAAAATTAAAGGGCCTTGGGAAGGTATATGAAGACAATGTCCTTCGTATTGACACACTGACAAACATAGCACAGGGGCAGGATGAAGAGACAAGGGCAAAGGAGGCAATGGTCAGGTCAGAGGACATGGAGACTAAGATCGTCCCGGTCAATTATGCAAAGGCAAAGGATATCCTCGATTCTGTAAAAAGGAGTCTCAGCCCAAGGGGAGACGTAACGGTTGATGAGCGTACGAATACCCTTATTATTAAAGATATTAAAAACAGGCATGAAGAGATATTGAAATTCCTGAAGATGCTTGACACCCCTACTCCTCAGGTATTGATTGAGGCGAGGATCGTACAGGCAGACTCAAACTTTGCAAGGGACATCGGTATTCAGTGGGGTGTAGCTCATAATTCTAATCCAGGTACTTTCGATATAGGCATTATCTCCGGACCATCCGGCTCAACTATAGGTTTACCTGCCACCGGTTTTGCAGTTAATCTGCCTGCTGTAGGTCTTGCAGGACCAAAAGGTAATCTTGGGTTTACTGTCGGTAAATCGGATTCTCTTAACCTTGATATAAGATTGTCTGCCGGTGAATCACAAGGTTTAACTAAGGTTTTATCAGCACCAAAGATTGCAACTATGGACAACAAAGAGGCAACGATACAACAGGGTGAAGCAATTCCTTATAAAACTTTATCACAGGAAGGGACAAAGACAGAATTTATTGATGCTACTATGACACTGAAAGTTACACCAAAAGTAACCCCTGACGGCCACATTGCAATGAGCATTAAAATATCAAAAAACAGGCAGGGTTCTTTAGTAGTTGAGGGAACTCCGAGTATAAACAAGAAAGAGGCCATTACTGAGGTTCTGGTGAAAGATGGAGAGACTACAGTAATCGGCGGAATATTTGAAAGCACTGATGTGGATAATGTCGGCGGGGTACCATTATTGTATCGTATCCCGCTTCTGGGATGGCTATTCAGAAACACACAGAAGTCAAACATCAAGAGTGAACTCCTGATATTCATCACACCTAAAATTATTCCTGTTTCTATCTGAGGTATTAGATGATTAGATTTCTTACAGCCGGCGAATCCCACGGGCAGCTCCTGATGGGGATAATAGAAGGTATCCCATCAGGCTTGGACCTGACTGCGGATGATATAAATAAAGACCTTAGCCGCAGACAGATGGGTTATGGACGCGGCGGCAGGATGCGGATTGAGAAGGATTCAGTTGAAATTACATGCGGTGTTAGATGGGGAAAGACACTTGGAAGCCCTGTTGGATTGTTGATAAAAAACAGGGACTGGGTAAACTGGTCTGAGAAGATGTCTCCTGACCCAACATCAGCCGGTTCTATGAACGCTGAAACAAAACCAAGACCCGGACATGCCGACCTCCAGGGAATTATAAAATACTCTCACAGTGATACACGAAATGTGCTTGAGAGGGCAAGTGCAAGAGAGACAGCCATGAGGGTTGCAATAGGGGGGGTTGCAAAAAAGTTTCTTAATTTATTCGGGATAGACATAATAAGTCATGTGGTAGAGCTTGGAAACATAAAGATAAAACCAAAAGACTTGCCTCCAAATGCTATCATGAAAATAGCAGAAAGTTCTGAACTCAGGTGCATTGATAAAAAGGCTGAGACACAGATGAAAAAGCTGATTGACAATGCCAGAAAAAAGGGAGATTCAGTTGGAGGGATTTTCGAGGTTATCATAACAAATCCACCGGTTGGGCTTGGAAGTTATTCCCAATGGGACAAACGGATAAATGCAAGGCTGGCCTATTCATTGATGAGTATACAGGCAATTAAAGGTGTTGAGGTAGGGCTTGGTTTTGATTCAGCAAGGACGCCTGGCTCCGAAGTTCATGACCCCATATATTATGATAAAAAGGCTGAAAGATTTTACAGAAAGACCAACCGGGCAGGAGGCATAGAGGGCGGAATTACAAACGGGGAAAATATAATTCTCAGGGCAGCCATGAAACCGATTGCAACGCTCTATGCACCCCTTGAATCAGTAGACATAAAAACAAAAAAACCTTTTAAGGCATCAATCGAACGCTCAGATATATGCGCCGTTCCTGCCGCAAGCGTAGTAGGAGAGGCAATGACAGCAATAGAGATGGCCAATGCAATCCTTGAAAAATTCGGCGGGGATTCAGTAGAAGAAGTGAAGAGGAATTATCTGGCGTATATGGAGTATGTGAAGAAAGTATAGGTAAGAAACCAGGCTGAAGGCTGAAGGTAGAAGCAAGAAGTGAGAGGTAAGAAGTTAGAAAAGAAAGATTCCTCCCCTTCAAGGGGAGAGTAATCAATATTTCCCCCCTCCCTTGACGGGAGGGGAGAAGAGGAAGGGAATTTTTTTGAGGAAAAACATCGTCTTAGTCGGTATTATGGGAAGCGGAAAAACAGCAGTCGGCAAGCTCCTTGCAAAAAGACTAGGATATGAATTCATTGATACTGATTCGCTGATAGAGAAGAATGAAGGGAAAAGCATATCAGCAATTTTCAGTGAAGATGGCGAGGAAAGGTTCAGGGACCTTGAGGCAAAGACTGTAAGAGAACTCTCCGATCTCCAAGGACACATCATATCAACCGGCGGCGGAATAGTAATTAATAAGGACAACATCGCCAATCTGAAAAAGAACGGCCTTATAATCTGGCTCAAGGCAACCCCTGAGACAATCATCCAAAGGGTAGGCTCACAAACACATCGGCCTTTATTAAACATAGAAGACCCGCTTGAGAAAATAAAAACACTTCTGACCTTCCGTGAACCATTTTATGCAGAGGCGGATTTATCTATTGATACGGATGGGCTTGAATTAGAAGAGATAGTAGAAATTATATTCCATAAATTTTCTTACTAAACGCCTTGCCGGTTGCTCCTATCATTTAATGGGGAATAAAAAGTAATAATTCAAGACCCTCCTCCTCCTCTCCTCCTTTCTAAATTGGGTTGACAAACCTGAGTATAAAACTTGTTAAAAGATTACGATTGTAGTATGTTGTAAACATGCAGATTGTCTTTGATGCATCTACTCTAATACTTCTTGCAAAGGTAGAACTTCTGAGGGAGATAACCAAAGAGGTAAATGTTATTATTCCGGAAAAGGTAAAGACAGAATGTCTTTCCAAAAAAGGCATGGATACGTTGTTGATTTCTGCCCTTATAAACGAAAAAAAGATAGAGACAAAGAGGAGAAAAGATATAAGAGCGGTTAAAAAAATTCAACAAGACTTCAGAATAGATGCCGGAGAGGCAGAAGCCCTCTGGCTTGCCATAATGCTTCAGTGTCCCATTGCTGTAGATGATGGACCAACAATAAAGGCATGCAAAGTGATGGGTCAGAGATTTACTACTGCAATCCATTTTCTTTTGAATTTAACAGCCTTCAATAAATTGGAAGTTCCAATTGCCATTGAAAAGCTCGAAAGACTATCAATCTATGGCCGTTACAGTAAGAGAATAATTGAAGATGCTGCCAAACGTCTGAAAGGAGGAAACTGATGGGTGTTATAAGTATGAGACTAAAAGATAGAGACATTGAAAGACTTGAAGAACTCTCAAGAATTGAGCATAAAGATAAATCAACTGTAGCTCGTGAGCTTCTTGAATACGGGTGGGAATTTCTCATGTTCAAATATTACAGGGATGGCAAACTTTCACTGGAAGCCCTTGCCGGGAAGCTTGATATTTCTATAAGTGAGGCAATAGACCATCTGGCAGAACTCGGAATTGAATCTCCGATAGAGTTTGAGGATTATCTGAAAGGGTTTGAGGTATTCAAAGAGCAGTAAACAGATGATGGTATCGAGTTGTTTTTTTGCTGGGAACTTATAATAATAAGACCTGTCCGTTCGCAGTTCTGACCCTTCAAACCTATTTGACGTAATGGTCTGGATAGATATTCAAAACCAGCGGAATAACTGCTATGGAGGATATGGGCCGGGGTTGTATTTTTATGTGCAGGCCAATGATATTGAGATGTTTGCCGGTGAATTGCAGATGGAGTTGGATGCCTTGGGGCTGTATGTTATGGGGTAATGAAACGTGGTAATTCAATGTCTGACGCGCAGCGTTATGCCACGCCAAAAGATATATCTACAACCGGTGAAACATGATATGCTAAAATAAAACAATATTTATGTGGGGGTAAACATGATAAAGACCAATGAACTTTTTGACGAAGCAGTTTCGCTACCAGTCGAGATAAGGGCGCAACTTGTAGATAAACTACTCCGAAGCCTTAATCCCATTCAGAAAGAGATAGACGAATTGTGGGCAGTGCAGGCAGAAAAGAGGGTTGAAGAAATAAAAAGTGGTAAGGTTGTAGGGGATAATTTATTTTGCCCCAAAAAGGATAATTTTGGGACGGCGAAAACAGGAGATGGGTAGACCACTCCCTTTACTTTCTGCTGATTGAGCAGAGTGATATTTATACTGGATAATGATTTTAAAGTGTAGTGTT
>JACRGV010000039.1 GCA_016212215.1 Nitrospirota bacterium | reverse complement strand
CACAATTCCTTCTGGCATATCAGGGAACTACTACATAATAGCCAAAGCAGATGCGGATACCGCTAATCCTGTCGGCCCCGGAACTATTGGAGAAACCAATGAGAATAATAACGCGAAGTACAAGACCATAAAGATAAACCCATAAAGGGGAGAGGATTTAACTTTTTACTCTTGAGGGGTATTAAATGTCGTATATAAAACGGTTCGGCTTTCTTTATCTTACTGCAGTATTGTTTTTTTGTTTACCGCTTTTTTGTGGAGCAGAAAGTTTTCAGGGAGTTAATATTGGATATCCTTATACAAGTGATTTACCGGCAACGTATAGTGGCTGTAATGTATTTGGAGACTATGATAACGATGGCGACTTGGATATATTTTCTGTAGGGATGAATGATTATTATGGCTATGTGGCTAATTTGTACAGGAATGATGGGTGGTTTGAAAATGAAGCATATTTTCCAAAAGTTCATAATTTTGGAGGAGCATACTACGGTTCTGCAGCCTTTGGAGATTACAACAATGATAACTATCTGGATATAGCTTATTCAGGAATTACTTCTCATTGCTATTGCTCGGTATATATATTGAAAGAGAGTACCGGTACTGGAGGTTTTGGTAGCGCCGTTTTCCACCCACTAAATTCTTATACTTTTTTTGATTCTTTTGGGGACTACGACAATGATGGTGACTTAGATATGTTAGTCACCGGATGGGACGATTTGGGAGGAAAATTTTCAATGATATACCGTAATGATGGGGGAGGAAATTTTATTGACACTGCACCTTTTGCAGAAATTTCTGATGGTTCCGGAGCTTTCGGAGATTATGACAATGATGGCGACCTTGATATCCTCATTACAGGCAATTCACCTGATGGTCCTGTTTCAAAAGTTTATCGTAATGACGGAGGAGGAAATTTTACTGATATCTCTGCTTCTATGATTGGGGTTTATAATTCCTCTGTTGCGTGGGGAGATTATGACAGCGATGGCGACCTCGATATATTACTAACCGGATATACTGGCTCAGGTACAACTGGAGTTTCCAAGGTTTACCGCAATGATGGAGGAGGGAACTTTGTTGACATCTCTGCTTCTCTTATTGCGGTTTATGATAGCTCTGCTGCCTGGGGGGACTATGACAATGATGGTGATTTCGATATATTACTAACCGGATATACTGGCTCAGGTACAACGGAAGTTACTAAGGTGTATCGTAATGATGGGGGAGGAAATTTTGTTGATATTTTTGCACCATTGGGCTGGGTGGATCATGGTTCAGTAAGCTGGGGAGACTATGACAATGATGGTGATCTGGATGTACTTTTACTTCAGATTGAAGGTTTATACCGGAATAATACCACTGTCTCTAACACTCCACCGGTTGCACCTAACGGACTTTCCGAGGTTATAGAAGATAATAAAGTAACATTAGCCTGGAATAAATCAACTGATGCAGAAACTCCTCAAGATGGTATTACTTATAATTTACGCATCGGGACATCTCTGAAAAGCTGCGAGATAATGTCTCCAATGTCTGATGCTGATACCGGCACCCGGAGAATCCCGGCAATCGGAAATGTAAATCATAATAATAGTTGGTCTATCTATAATCTGCCATCTGGAAGATATTACTGGAGCGTTCAGGCTATTGATAATGGATTCAAAGGTTCTCAGTTTGCTGCGGTAAGAAGCTTTACAATAGGTTCTGACTTTGGCTGTACCGATACAGACGGCGATGGATTTGGGAATCCGGGATACCCGGCAAATACCTGTCCGACAGATAATTGTCCTGATATGTATAATCTGGATCAACATGATACTGACAATGACGGGATTGGCGATGCTTGCGATACATGTATGGATACAGATGGTGACGGATTTGGTGACCCGGGATTTCCGGGGAACACATGCCAGACTGATAACTGCCCGGATATTTCTAATCCAGATCAGGCAGATGTAAATAATGATGGAGTTGGCGATGCCTGTTCTCCAACTGACCTTGTTGTGTCTGCTCTTTCAGCAACTCTCACATGCTCATCTATAACTATTAATGATACGACAAAGAACAATGGGTCCGGTGACGCAGGCGCTTCAACAACAAGTTTTTATCTCTCGGCAAATTCCAAACTTGATGCAGGAGATGCCATCATTGGGAATAGAGCTGTTCCTTTGATCAAAGTCGGTCAAGTCAGCACAGGGTCAACAATTGTAAATCTTCCGGAAGGAACAACTCCGGGCAGCTACTATATAATTGCCAAAGCAGATGGATTAAATGGAATTGCAGAGACAAATGAGAACAACAATATAAAGGCTATTTTTAAGTCTTTTAAACCTGACCTCAGTATTACCTCTCT
>JACRGV010000038.1 GCA_016212215.1 Nitrospirota bacterium | reverse complement strand
GCTGCTGACGGTGCTCCGATAGGCATTGCAGAGGATTCGTTGGAATTTATAGACTCATTCGTACCATCAAAGGAACGGATGACATAATAATAGGTTGTGCCTGTTGAAACGGTTGAATCTGTATAAATTGCAGTTGTATTATTGGTTATAGTTGTAACAGATGTCGGATACGGCCCGCCTGGCGTTGTCCCCCTGTAAATCCTTTGTTGTGTAACATCCGTTGACGCAGACAAACTCCAGTTTAAAGCTATTGCCCCGCCGCTGTCGCCTGCAACATCCGCTGCATTAAGGCTTGAAGGTTCGTTCGGCGCAATATTGTCAATCGGAGCAGCATTAGCCTCATTGGAGTTTCCTCCCTCCTGTCCACTTCCAAATGCACGTACCACATAATAATAGGTAGCCCCATTGGTTAATCCGGTCGTGTCAGTATAAACAGAGGTGGTGTTATTGAGCAGAGTTGTTACAAGTGTAGAATAGGGGCCGCCGGTACTTGTCCCACGGTATATCCTTTGTTCTGTAACTCCTGTAGTGGTCGAAGGCGTCCATGAAAGATTTATGGCACTGCCTTGATCAGCAGGTTTGTCTGAAGCTGTAAGGCCCGCAGGTGCCAGCGGAACAACTGTTAAACTTGTACTGCCTACTACTGCCCATGATTTTGCCGGAGTAATCAGGTAAACAGGGAAAATTGATAAAAGTATAGCGATCCAGGCAAGGCTATAGCTTCCTATTGCCGTCAGCTTCCTTGTCCAGTATTTTAGAGACACGATTTCCCTTTTTTTGCCTGTCCTCATTATAAATTAAATCGTTACTTAGTTGCAGTAATAGTAACGTTTCCCAGTGCGACTCCGCTGGCCAACCCTGTTGAATTTACTGTTGCGACTGATGGATTGGTACTCCCCCAGGTAACCATGGCACTAATATCAGACGTATTATTATCGGAATAGGTCCCTGTAGCTGTAAACTGAACCGTTTGTCCCGGTGTTATCACAGGATTAGCCGGTGTAACGGCTATGGTTGTCAACTGATATATAATCACTGAAAATGCCTTGGCAGCAGTCTGTATTGTCGGGTTAGTCACATCTGTAACCTGAACTGTAAAATTGTATGTTCCAAAGGCATTTGGAGTACCTGATATTACACCACTTGAAGGATTTATTGTTAATCCTCCCGGAAGACTTCCTGATGAAATACTCCATGTATAAGGTGCCACCCCTCCGGTAGCTGTTACAGTTGTACTATAACCAAGCCACTCGTATCCATTAGGAAGGCTGACTGTTGAAATCTGAAGGGCCTGTATAATATTGAAAGTAACGCTGGTTGCACCGGTCAGACCGGAGGCCGATGCAGTAAGTGTATATCCATTGCCGGCCATGTTTATCTGACATCCTGCAAAACTCGCTATACCAGATACAGCAGAAAGTGGATTGGTAGTACATACTAACACACCGCCGCCAGGATTTGTACCAATGGCTAACGTAATACTATTCGTTGCTGTGGTTACGGTATTACCGCCTGCATCCTGAACTGTAACAGCAGGCTGTGTCACCCATGCCGTACCAGTAATACCATAAACAGGCTGGGTAGAAAAGATTAATTGTGCCGGCGTACCAACTGTAATGTTAAAGGTATTACTGATGGCGCTTGTTAACCCGGCTGCTGCTGCCTGTAGAGTATACGGTGAACCTGCCATATCAATCTTACAACCGGCAAAGGTTGCAACACCATTAACCGCTGCGACCGTTGTATTTGAACAAGTCAATATCCCTGCGCTCGGGTTTGAAGAAATGGAAAGCGTTACATTATCTGTTGCAGTTGTTACTGTATTACCGGCGGCATCCTGAATAGTCGCAACCGGTTGAGTTCCCCATACAGTTCCACCGGAACCTCCGACAGGCTGTGTTGTAAAGGCAACCTTTGTTTTAGGCCCAAATGTACTAACCGTAAGATTACTGCTATTGCTTGTCCAGCTCCCTGCTGTAACCGTAACCGGATAAGTACCTGCAGTTGTTCCTGTTGGGATCGTAAAGGTTACTACTGCATCAGACCATAGAGTGATATTTGCATCTGCTACCTGTACACCGTTAATCTTTACATTATTAGTAGCCGTACTCCTGTTTCCTGCCCCGGGGTCAGCACCGAAGTTTATACCATTAATTGAGATTGATGCACCCACTGCACCGCTTGTGGGGCTGAGATTGGAGAGATTTGGATAACCGACACGCTGGGCATAAATATCAGAGGAGGTCGTAGCATTATTTCTGTCATCACTCCATGACGCCATATATCCACAGCTCCCGCTGTCAGCGGCAATAGCCGGTAACTGTTTGGTATAAGTAGTATTTGTAGATAATGCTACAGCAGTCTCAACAACACCGGCGGTTGTCATTGGAGATCCATAAATATCAGGGTTGGTTGCATTATTTCTATAGTCCTGCCACACCACCATATAATGGTTAATGGGCGTTGCTGAACAGGTACCGGCAGTATAGGCAACATCAGGATATGCCTGCATGCTTCCTGCAACATTTGAGACAGCATAAGCTGTCCCGAGTGTTAAACTTGTTGCACCGGGGGTAACAAACCTGCCATAAACATCAGCATTAGTAGTCGCACCAAGCTGGTAAACAATCAGGGCATTCGTCCCATCATAAGCTGCACGCGGATAACGTTCCAGTGTGGCACCAACCGCTGCAACAGAAACCTGAGTTCCCCATGTATGAGTTGGAGTTGGTGCACCTGCAACGGTCAAAAGATTTGCAGATATATCTCCATTTGTATCAACTCCAAATGTTTCCCATGTAAGGAGGTACTTGGTTGTCGAGAGAGAATAGAGTCGTGGGGCCGACCTCGGCTCAGTATTTGGTGTTATGGCTGTTGCACCAGTGCTTACAGTTGCCGTTGGATTTGAAGTAACGGGACCGGCAAGGTGACTAGATCTGTCATATGTAGCGCCACGGAAAGAGGTAAAACTTGTACCGCCTGCCGCACTTCTTCCATAAACCACGTAATAACTATTGTTTATATCACAACATGCAACTGTCGGATAAGCAAGTATCCTCGTGCCGCCTGCAATTGCTGTAAATGCAGTGTTCACAGTTCCGGTTGATTCTGCCACAGTCCTTCCATTAACATTCGCAGAAGTAGCACTATTCCATGACATCCATACTATGATAAAACGTGCGTTAACACTATCATAAGTAACAGAAGGAAATTCATCATCACTGCTTGCTGTATCTCCAATCAACAGCGGTGTTGCATCAAGTATTGTTCCGGTAGAACTTACCCTGACCCCCCTGATAGCAGTAGGACCCAATCCGGTAGCAAGCGGGGTTCCGGTCTGCCATGCAATCAGATAATTTGTGGTACCAAAGGCAATGGCAGGATAGTTATCTGTTGTAGCAAGATTATCAACCTGGATATTTGTTCCAATTAAAGGGTCAACCACTACAGGGTATGCTGCATTTGCAAGCCAATCACCGGAAATGGTTAAAACGACTTCAGATGTCTTTTCATTCCATAAAGGCTCCACTTCAAGTCTTTTCTTATTGGCATCTATCACCACTGCTTTACTGTATCTAACCTGTGAAAAACCCTCAGAATCGGTAAACTCTATACCGGATTGAGGTGAAGACTTTCCCTGCAAAGTACTATTAACATTAATCGTTATCTGGAGATTAGAAGACTTAGAAAAACCTTCGTTTTTATTAAAAATCCAGCTCTGCTCTATCCCTTTCTTAAGATTGTCATATACCTCTTGTATATTCGATGTCCGCTGATAAACAATGGAATTTTCTTTCTGGGAAGGCTTAGTAACTTTATTATTGTTCCAGAATAATTCTCCTGCAGAAGTTCCAATTGAACTTAAATGGAAAGAAAATACATCAGAAGATGGTATTCCTGAGATAACAGGTACATAAGTAATGCCTGTATTGTCAAACATAACCTCATAGGTCGGATCTTTTACAATATATTTTCCGTTTTTTAAGGAAGGAAGATGTTCTGCCTTTTCTACAACGGTATTCAGATCAAAGGGTGGTTTTGATAAATCTTTTTTGATGTTGTCAACGGTTGAGGCTGATGCATTGCCCCCAATAATTAATAATAGGGCAATAATAAATGCGATTATATATGTATATACTTGGATTGGTAATTGCTGAAGTATTAAACCATCAGTCTTATCTGCAGATGATAGAATCACTGCTGAAGAACATGAGATGTTTTTAACACCAGTCATTGTTGAAATGTGTATTGAATTGTGTGTACCTCTACCTTTGTTCCATACGCGGGATGAGGTGTTTTTATTATCAAAGATGTAATTTTTCATAATATTTATGAGGTTCATCCTCAAATTTAAAATTAGTTACATCTCATATAAATATCCTCCTTCCAACTACATTTAACTGATAAAAATGGTTACAATAAGGTAACGATACATGTATATATAGTTAGCAATAGATATGCCAAACAAATTTAAAGCCATTTTATCCAACATATTGATATTTCTATTATATCAATCACTACATATTGTGGTAATTTGATTTGACTTGATTTATTACCAATAACAGATGGTTTGTATCGAAAGGTTACAACTATAAAGGATTGTTTGATAACATAACGTAACTATTTGAATATTCAAGTGAATTTAACTGTTGCCTGATGCTACACATATATATTATTGTTGGGTAGGTAATTATCAGCAAAAATCAATCCAGTCTTTATGACACTTAACTATTAACCTAATACTTTAAGTTTTATCTACACATGGATACAAAATTCCTTAAAAGTATTCAAAAAGCCTTTTAATCTTATGGCTTTTAATATAATATTGTGCCGTCTATGAAGCTTAATAGAGAATATATACGTTCCTTATTATTGCTCAGTTTATTCTGCATCACCCTGACACCTTTCCTTTCCTGCAATTCAAATAGTAATAACGATAAAAAATCCAACACCTTCCGCATGGCCATCTCCTCAGAGCCGCCGACCCTTGACTGGAGCCTGGCTACTGATTCCATATCAATACGGGTAATAGAAAACATCATGGAGGGGCTTACACAGTTTGATGATAACCTGAACCCTGTACCGGCAACGGCAAAGGAATGGAAGATTTCAAAGGACGGCAAGACTTACACGTATTATCTTCGTAATGATGTCTACTGGAGTGACGGGAAAAAGGTAACAGCTTATGATTTTGAATACTCGTGGAAAAGACTGCTCAACCCTAAGACTGTTGCGGAATATGCATACTTTCTGTTTGATGTGGAAAATGCCGGTGAGTATAACAGCGGTCAGGTCAAAGACCCTTCTCTCGTAGGGGTGAAGGCCGTTGATGATTCAACCCTCGTAGTCAGATTAAGAAAACCTGTGGTCTATTTTCCAAGCATAACGACCTTTATGGTAACCTTTCCTATGCGGAGGGATATACTGGAGAAATACGGGGACAGATGGACTGAACCGGAGAATATCATAACTAACGGACCCTTTATTCTCAAGGAATGGAGGCACGAATACAGTATTACGATTGTCCCGAATAAAGGCTACTTTGGCAGGAAACCGGAACTGAACGAGGTACGGTTTTATGTAATCGGGGAGAGTACAACAGCCCTTACACTTTATGAATCAGGAGGGCTTGAACTCGTGGCTATTCCGCCCCTTGCAATAACACATTACAAAGAAAACAAGGAGTATGTCCATCACCCGTTTCTGAGAGGAAGTTATTCAGGCTTTAATGTCGAAAGGCCGCCATTTAATAACAATAAGGTCAGACAGGCATTCTCAATGGCGATTGACCGGAGTGTCTTTCCTGAGATTCTAAAGGGTGGGGAACTGCCGGCCAATTCATGGATACCGGAGGGGATGATGGGTTACAACCCGGCAGTAGGAATAAAGTTTGATCCCCAAGGGGCAAAAAGGTTGTTAAAAGAAGCCGGTTATCCCGATAGGAAAGGCTTTCCTGATGTTACAGCCATGTTCAGCACAAACCCAGAGAATCTTCTTGTAGCCCAGAACCTTCAGGCCCAATGGAAAAAAAACCTTGGCATAAATGTAAAATTAGATAATCAGGAGTGGAAGGTATACTTAAAAACACTCCAGACAAACCCGCCTGCTATATGGCGTCTGGGCTGGGGGGCAGACTATCCTGACCCTGATAATTTCATGAACCTGTTTACCTCAACAAGCGGAAATAACCGTACACGCTGGAAGAATAAGGAGTATGACAACCTCATTGAAAAAGCAGCAATGGAACCGGATACGGATAAACGAAAGAAACTATATGACACGGCACAGAAGATACTGTCAGAAGACGAAGTGCCTATCATCCCCCTTTACACCGCCGCCCAGAACCTCCTTGTAAAACCTTATGTAAAAGGCTTTAAACCGAATGCAATGGATATTATACATTTTAAGAATGTGCGGATTGAGTTGTCACCCTGAGCCTGTTTGCTCCGCTGAGGACAAGCCCTGTCGAAGGGTTCACCCGAAAATCTCTCCGGCGGGACAAGAAAGTCCCGCCTATTCATTTCTATGAGGATAGGCGGGACTTTCTTGTCCCGCTGATTTTCATGGCCCTTTGTGAACCCTGGTTCATGTGGGTTCATCCATTATTATCCGCCAATACCGCTGCCTGCCTTAAAACAGTATCAATCGCCTTTTTCTGCTTGTCCAGCGGATAGCTGTACTTATTCAAGGTCCTTTTAACCATTACCATCAGTTTTACTCCCAAACAAAACCTTCCGGCAATATACTTTTGCCCTTGTACTCAACTGTGTCCTGAAAATAGAAGACTTCATAGATATCATCAACATTCACTGCCGGAGGGTCTGATTTGTCATTCAGGACAGCACCTTTAAGTTCAGTTTTGATTCCTCCCATAACAATCTCAAGGGCATCCGACATATCGTTTGCTTCCACGAACCTGACTGCATAAAAACCATGTTTCCTTGCATGTCCATCTCTATTGATCAGGAAATTCTTTCCTCTGATGCAAACTTCAAATTTTTTCACTCGAAAATCCCTCCGGCGGGGTTGGAAAACCCCGCCTATCCACACATAGTTTGAGGATAGGCGGAACATTCTTGTCCCGCTGATTTTCATGTCCCTTTGTGAACCCTGGTTCATGTGAGTTCACTTGTAAATCCTCCTAACTATCCGGCATGATGATGATAATAGGGATAGATAGCATTAGTCAATGCAATATTTATTATACGCCCCTATTGAAATTGATTTTTACAGCGGATTCAAGTAGATTATGATTACAGATGATAAGAATGATAAAAAATAGAATTCATATAATAGGAATAATCGCAGGACTGTTGATGGGAGGAGTGATCTTTTTGCCTGCAAGTTTTGGAACAGAAATTCCAGACGAGTCCCAAAATAAGATATTCAGGGGAACGGTTAAAACCGGAGCTCAGTTAGGAGAGGTAAGGCAGTACTGTCCACAAGGATTATACCTTGTTGCATCCGAGGGTTCTTACTTAGTGAATCAGACTACAATGCTGCAATTGCGGATTTCGGATGAAAAAACCGGAACCAAAATAAAGATGCTGTCGGATCAGAAATATATCGGTAAGAAAGTGGAAGTGGTCGGTAAATACCCTGCTCAGGAAGTTTTTTGTGAGGCATTGATATGTGATTGTGATTCTTATATCCTTGTCAGGGATATAAGAATCACAGAGTAGAAAATCCATTTACTATCTTGCCCCTTTAATTAATTAGCAGCAGGCAGATAGTTCGGTATATCATCATAATGGCTTCTGTAGCAACGTTCAGACTGTTTTCGTCCAAACTCAATATACCTTGAATTCACATTACCCACAGCCGTTCCATTGAGCAATGAATAGTTTGTAGCAGAAAACCATTTCTCACAAGGCTCATAAGAATGGATTGTAAAGTAATCACCGAAACGGCCGTCACTCCTGTTGTACGTTCCATTGGCTGTCAGTGTAAAGGAACCGAATGTTAACCCTGATGTAAATTCATCTTCAATAGCTACGTAACCCTTTGCCGCCGTACCTAATCCCCCGGCCTTGCCTCCGGAGGCTATAGACAGCCCGAGGTCACCCCTCTTATTGGCCGTTACCGCCGGATACCCATAACAATAGGCACTGTTATAGATGACTGGCTGAGAATAGATGGTTAAGCCATACATACGGAATGCTGCTCCATGGACATGCCCCTGGGTACGGAGGGTATCGGTTCCTACGTTCCAGAAGAAGGCAACAAGACCTTGCCCACCAAGGGCGCCCGGGGCTGCAACACCTCGTACCGAGAAGCCGGCAATACTATACGCAGGAGCAAATTCGATAAAGTCAAAATTACCGGTACCTCCACGGCAGTCAGGGTTTGTAAAATTTGTAGCCGTGATGGTTCGGGTAACTGAGGTAGGAGCTGCTGCTGCCTCAGACCAGCTAAATATGCGGAATGTGGTGGTGTTATCTAGTTGCCCCCAATACATTGTTTCTATATTGTTGGTTCCCTCAGCAGGTACCCATACCCTCTGACCGAATGTGGCAAAGGATTGATCAAACGTTGAGTAGGCAGTACCTATACAATCAGCCATCTGATCAATATTAAACCGGTATATCCTGGCATAGCCTGTACCGACTGTAGGAAGCGCATTTACGGTCAGATACAGGTATCTTTTAGTTAGACCTAAGTGCGGGTAATCAGGAACAAGATTATCCGCAGTCCCTCCCGGATCTATGTCATAGTAGCAAGCAGCAGCCGGGGGGGTGCGGCGTACAAATATGCGGACGACCCCATTTGTTTTTGCACTATTAAGATATAGACCTGAATGGAAAAACACCCGCCTTGCATCGTCAATCACAACATCATTGTCACCCCATACAAGAGGTGCATCAGCAGGCCCACCTGGGAGGATAACATCCGCCCATGCGAACCCTCCATTTGTAGACCACTCTGCATGACTTAAATTCCCTGCTGCAAAGACATGGGGCCATTATTTGCTGCCGCAGGCTCAGCCAGGGTAGAACCCTTTGCAGCATTATTAGCATTGGTATTCTTATTATTACGGCCAATGATTAATAGGCTCGGATCTCCATGAAATTCCGCGGATGGCTCTCCTATAACTGAAGGGCGTCCTTGCACCGCAGGGAGCCCTGGCGGGCTTATCGGATTGTTATCAACCTCACCGGCTATTTTCTCGCGGCGTTCTAACCATCCGATATGGAATGCTTCCATCTCTTCCGGGGTCATCTGTGGGGCCGCTGTCATATTTGCATCAGACATATTCGCTTCTACCACTCCTGTTTCCACCTGATATTGGCTGCCGGTTTGAGCCTCCATCTCCGCTGGAGTGATTAAATAATAGAAATTTATTGCAATTATTAAGGTTATGGCCACCATTACAGGAAATAGCCATACCTTTTTATTTTTCCTTTTCATAATAATTACCCTCCTCATTTCATATATATTGGAATCAATAGTTGGTTATCAAGAAACGGTATTTTAAACACCACCCCCTTCCTTCCCCTGTAGTCCTTTGAGTCCTGAGACCAATACCTGCGTATTTTATTTATTACGAAGTGTCAGTAAATTTTATAAATATTACTTATAATATCTTTCGAAATGTGAAATCAAAGATGGGGATATACACATAATTAAATTGCATTTATTATGCCATATTCTTCGACACGTTGCGCCCGTACAAGAACATTGCCATGAGTTAATTATGTGAACATTTTTTATTTTTCAGAATAATCACTGGGTATTTGTATTCCCAAAAGGGGAAGATAGGAGGCATTTTCCAGGAATGAATCTACCCTGCATGAGCGGGGTGCTCACAAAGGTGCATGAAAATCAGCGGGACAAGAATGTCCCGCCTATCCTCATAGATATGGATAGGCGGGGTTTTCTTACCCCGCCGGAAGGGATTTTCGGATGAACCCACATGAGCCTTCGGCTCACAAAGGATGATGAAAATGAGGCCCCCTCACCCGGACCCTCTCCCGCCAGGGGAGAGGGTACATGGTTTTATTCCCCCTCCCTTGACGGGAGGGGGTTAGGGGGAGGGTGAGCTATGGTGATTTCGGATGAACTCCCATGAACCGAGGGTTCACAAATGGCCATGAAAATCAGCGGGACAAGAAAGTCCCGCCTATCCTCGTAGATAGGGATAGGCGGGGTTTTCTTACCCCGCCGGAAGGGATTTTCGGATAAAGGTATCAAAAATACAGATCACGCTCCCCTGTTTCTATATCTCTGAGTTTCTTTATTGTGGCATTCCGTATTTTCACGTCTTCTATTGAGATTATCTGGTCTTTTATCACTGCATAGCCGAGTCTCAGCAATTCTTCTCCGCCATAATCGAGGAGGTACTCTTTGAAACTGAGAATTGAGTTTGGGAGGCAGAATTTCTGGATGTGACCGGGCTTTGCGTGATCCATAAATTCTTTGCCGGTCCTGCCGACCCTGTAACAGGCAGTACAAAAGGATGGGGAAAAGCCATTCTTTGAAATATCCCTGATTACCTCATAAGTGGTGCGCCGGTCCCCTGTTGAGAATTGTCCTTCAGATACATTCTGATTATTGTCATGAGTATAACCGCCGGGATATGTTCTGGAATTAGCGCTTATCTGGGACACACCTATATGGAATAAATTATCCCTAAGGTCCGCTTGCTCACGTGTGCTCAGGATAATCCCGGTATATGGAATTGCAAGCCTCAATATTGCAATCAGTTTCATGAAGTCTTTGTCAGATACCGGATATGGCGGCTTGAGGGAAAACGGGGAATCTGATGCAGGCTCTATCCTCGGCACAGATACAGTATGAGGACCGACACCAAATTTCTCCTCAAGGTACATGGCATGATAAAGGAGGGCAAGAACCTCAAACTTGAAGTCATACATGCCGAATAGAACCCCCATCCCAACATCATCAATACCGGCATTCATTGCACGGTCTAATGCCGTCAGCCTGTAATTATAATCACTCTTAGGCCCGGTAGGGTGAACAGTCTCATAAGTCGGAACATTATATGTCTCCTGAAAAAGCTGATAGGTTCCTATACCGGAAGATTTCAGGCGTTTAAATTCTGACAATGTAAGAGGGGCTACATTAACATTGATACGGCGTATCGCACCGCCACCCCTCACCCTACCCCCTATCCCACTACAATCCCCTCTCCCCTCAGGGGTGAGGGGATCTTGTGGCCGTGTACCGTATACCACATCTATCGCCCTCTCCAGATAATCAATATTGCACTGCTTAGGATTTTCTGCTGCAACTATAAGAACCCTCTTGTGACCATCCTTTATTAATGCCTCTGTCTCATGCCTTATATCCTCTTCAGTCAGAACCTTTTTTTCTATAGAATGATTACCGGCCCTGAACCCGCAGTATAAGCAGTTGTTCACGCATGAATTGGACAGATAGAGAGGTGCGAATAGGACAAGCCTGTTTCCGTATATAGCCTCTTTTATCTTTTTTGCAGATCTGAAAAGCAGGTTCAGGACATCTTCGTCATCACAATTAAGGAGTGTAGCCGCCTCTTCAGGTGAAAGACCATTGAGCGCCTCACCTTTCTTAATAATAGCTTCAGCATGTTTTGAAGAGGTATGACCGGCCTTTTCAAGTATTAATTCAATTGCTTCAAAAGGAATTATTTGGTTCATCCGACAATCCTTCCGGCGGGGTAAGAAAACCCCGCCTATCCATTTTTACGAGGATAGGCGGGACATTCCTGTCCCGCTGATTTTCATTGCCCTTTGTGAAACCCCGTTTCATGACAGTTCAAATGAAAATCTCCATAGCTCACCCTCCCCTTGAAGGGGAGGAAATTTTTAGGATGGTTGTTCAACTTATCTTTCTAAATTCTTACTTCTTACCTCTTGCTTCCCCCCCTATGCTCATCTCTCACTTCCCCACATCCATCGGTGCCCTTCCGAGGGAGTGGAGCAGCGACATGGTTTCTGTTATATTTTTTCTGATATTGCTGTTTTCTTCACCTTTACCGGGGTAAATGGAATAGAGTCTGCGGTATCTCTCAGGCGTAAGGTTTATCATAATGGAATTCCCGCCTGCCATAAGTGCCTGCTGTAGCCCTTCGTTTCCAAACAACTTTTCTACTGCTGATGTTACAAGGATGTTGCCGTCATTTACAGCAAGCCTTGTTACTGCGATTACCTTCAGCATGGTTTGAAGGTCAATCGCTGTCATACCTGCAAGCGGTGTATCGGGATGCGGGATAAAAGGACCGAACGAATACATCTCTGTATTCAGTGAACGCGCAAGGAATATGTCCTCCAGAATATCCTCCTCAGTCTGGCCTGGCAATCCTATAAGTGAGCCGGTAGCTATCAGATAACCAATATCCTTCAACTCTTTAAGTATATTCAGACGGTTCTCATATTGAAGCGTTGTATGTATCTTCCTGTAAATATGTGTATTGGATGTCTCAAACCTTATCAGGACTCCCCTTGCACCTGCATTATATAATTTTCTGTAAGATTCTACATCTCTTTCTCCAATACTCAGGATAAGGAGAACCCCGGCACCTTTTCTTATCCTGCTGATAATCTCAACAAGCCTTTCAGTTGTGTAATAGCTGTCTTCACCTGATTGAAGTACTAATGCCTTAAACCCGTATTTGTTTACACCGGTGATGACCTCATGCACTATCTCATCTACGGTCATCCTGTATCTTTCGATTTTTCTGTTTTCACCCCTTATACCGCAATAGGCACAATCATTCTTACAGAAATTGGAAAACTCAAGAATCCCATGAACACAGGAGGCATTTTTGTGGATTTTGTGGCGGATGGCGTTGGCGGTTTTGCAGATGTGTATTATCTGCTCTTTATCTGTGCATCGTAGAAGGGTGAGAAGTCTTTCTTTTGTAAGAGGGCCACTCAATAATATCTCCGGCGTGGTTGGAAAACCCCGCCTATCCATGAATAAATTGAGGATAGGCGGGACATTCTTGTCCCGCTGATTTTCTCCTCCCCCATTGAACAATTGGGGGGGATTTGTCTCTGAAAGAATGCGATCCTTCTCTTGCAGCTTGAAAAACAACTCCTCCCAGCCTGCAAGTATGCCGATCGCTTCATCTTCCCCAAGTTTTTGCACAATAACCCCGCCCTGGGCAAAGACATAGTCGCCTGTCTTTATATCTTCAACATCAACTAATGCCTCTTTTTTTTCACCGAAGTAATCTATGAGTGCGATATTATTGCTAATACTGATGACTTTTCCTGGAATTGAATAACACATGACTTGCCCGAGAATAACCCCATCCCCACCCTAACCCTCCCCTTGAAGGGGAGGGAATTTCAAATTCTTGCTTCTATCTTCAGCCTTCAGTCTAAATACCTTCAGTCTATTCACCTTTCTTCTCACCCGTAAAACGTATGAATCAACTGTAACCGTGTATCCCTTACCCTTTCTGAGATAAGACGGGCTATCCTTCGCATGACAAGGAATCCCATGCGGTAGTCGTTCATTATCAGGTCCAAAAGTTTTATTGCATCTATTGAGATGATGGTTGAATCTTCAACACATCGTGTGGTTGCAGTGAACCTGAATGGCTCAACAAGTGCAGACCATCCAAGGGGTTCAGCAAAGTTTGATAAGGTCAGCACACTGATATATTTTCCACTTCCTACCTTAATATCTATTGAAACCTTTCCGCTCTTCAGAACATAGAGGTGCATGGCAGGGGTATCTTCATTGAAAATAATATCCCCGGCCCTGTAGCTCTCTTCATTACATATCACCTGTACTGCCCTTAATTCATCCTCAGTAAAATCTTTAAAAAAATCTATGCCCTTCATGTCATCATAAGAGATCATGTAGTTCCTCCATAATATTTTCCGGGGTTAGCTTATCATCAAGTGTCTGGACTAATTTTTGGGGGTTGAGATAGAAATACTTTACCATCTTAATAAGCAACTGGATTGCAACTTCTGAATACCGTTTACATTCCTCTGATAACCCTAATCCGGGAGCAATATCTACAGCCGGTATGCCTATTATTGTGATAGCCGGTATATCCATATCCAATGCCTTCATAAGGTTAATAGTAGATGTCAGGTCAACGTCATGCATAGAATAATCGCTGTCAGCCTGTTTAAATAAAAGGTCATCTATTGTAAACAACCGTATCCTTACATCACCTTCCCCCTTTGTCACTATTGCATCAGTAACAAACACCCTCTGATATAATGAGAGAATATCTAACAGGTCAATGCCTGCTGTACCGCCGTCAACAATATCCACATTCCCTGCCATATTGTATCTCTTCAGCTCATGGATAACATGCACCCCGACACCATCATCTCCCATGAGTATATTGCCAAGCCCAATAACAAGCAGTCTGTCTTTAATCAATGAACTTTACCTCAAGAAAATGTGTTGAACATGATATGCACGGGTCATAAGCCCGGACAAGCATCTCCAGTCTTTTTTCAATTTCTATCTTTGGGAGGTCAAGGATCGCAGGTACCATTGCCCTTATATCATTCTCAATATTTAACAGGTTCTGTCCGGTCGGTATTATGCAATTCACTGACCTGATAATACCCTTATCATCTGTCCCATATTCATGGTATAGCGTACCCCTTGGTGCCTCGACAATTCCAACTCCAAGCCCTTCCTTAAAAACTACGTCACCTGCCACGGTATTTGTACTGTCGGCTGACAGCAGGTCCAGCAACCTGAGAGAATCGTACAGACTGTGAACACACTCAAGAACCTGTGCCGCATTATTCATAAAGGAATTCGTGCATGGGAATGTCAGTCCAAGCCTTTTAGCCGCCTCTTTTGCCTCGGCAGAAATCTGATTATAATTATTGTTTAATCGTGCAAGGGCGCCCACCATAATTGATTTGCCGTCAGATTTCACATGTTTGGCTGTAGAATATTCAATCACATCTTCTGTGATAAATTCCCGATAAGCGGACGGATCTGTAACAGGGACATCCTTTGAATATAGATTACCGCCATATAATGCATACTCTCCCCCATCTTTAAGTGAACAGTACCTTGTCTCCCTGCTGAATTCAGGCGCAACTATCCCTGCAAATAAATTTACAGTCTCATCTATATCCGGTATTGCATCTTCAATAACCCTGCGTACATCACTCAGGTCTTTCTTAGATGGGGCCTTTGTAAAACCACCAATTGTCATGCTGATAGGATGGACATGCCTTCCGACAAGTATCCTGCATATTTCATTCGCTGCCTTCTTCAACCTCAGTCCCCTTTTTACAACATCAGGGTGACTCCTTGCAAGCGGTATCACTGAACCCGCATTAAAGAAATCAGGGGCAACAAGGAGATAGAGATGCAGGATATGACTCTGCAAAATCTCAGCATGGACGAGTATCTTTCTAAGTAAGGTCACTGCCGTGGAAGGGGTTATGCCGAGTGCCGCCTCACACCCTTTCAGAGATGCTGTGGCATGACTGATGGCACAGATACCGCATATCCTTGAGGTAATATGAGGTGCCTCAGAGATATGGCGTCCGATCAGCATAAGTTCAAAGAAACGGGGGGACTCTACTATCTCAAGCCTTAGCTCCTCTATCCTTCCCTCTTTGATATTCAGGACAATATTCCCGTGGCCCTCTACCCTTGTTATATGATGGATATTGATATTGTGTGACATACTATATTTTTATCCCTTCCAGACCGTTAAATACCTTAAACTTCTCACGTATCTCTTCCCTCGAAAGTCCGTTCTGCATAAGGATATTGGTAAGGGATTCTATATTTGCTTCTTCAACAAGCCCCCTGCATGCTATGCACGCCTCACGATATGTAGGACATATTGCATTACAGCCGGCAAGAGTCACTGATCCAAGACACCACTTACCCTGTTCAACAAGACACACATTTCCCCTTATCCTGCACTCTACACACACAGGATAATCAGGAAGCCGAGGCTTTATACCAAGCAATAACTCCTGTACAAATCTCAGGAATTCTTTTTTATCTATAGGACAGCCGGGTATAACATAATCTACAGACACTACATCTTTTATCCGCTTTACAGGGATAGTATCTGTAAATAAATCAGTCCTTTTATAAACCGTTCTAAGCCATGTCTCTTGCGGATGGTAATTTTTCAATACATTGACCCCGCCGAGGTCAGCACATGCACCAATGGCTATAAGGACTTTAGCCCTTTCCCTTATCTTTTTTAATTCCGCAATCTCTGATTCCCTCGAAACAGACCCTTCAATAAAGGCAATCTCATAGTCCTGGCCCTTTTCACTCATCGCCTCTCTGAAATTTACAAACTCAATCTTATCTAAAATCACAGGAATCTCATCCTCCAGATTCAATATCTGAAGCTGACACCCCTCACAGCTTGTAAAACTGAAAACGCCGACTTTAGGTTTCACCTGAATGTCTCCATAGCTCACCCTCCCCCTATCCCCCTCCCGTCAAGGGAGGGGGGCACCTGGTGAGGGGGCCTCATTTTCATCATCCTTTGTGAGCCGAAGGCTCATGTGGGTTCATCCGAAAATGACCCCAAGTAAGCAGTAAGCGGTAAGCAGTTAGCAGATAAAGACTGCCTTTCCTGTTTACTGCTCACTGCTTACTGTTTACTATTTTCATTTCCCTTTGTGAGC
>JACRGV010000037.1 GCA_016212215.1 Nitrospirota bacterium | reverse complement strand
TGGCTAATCACATGAGCAGTGAGTCCATACGATATTTGTGTGAAGAACTTAATTCAACAGAAACAGTATTTCCGGGCACAAATCTGCGACTGGTTTACGAACTGGTATCTTAACAAATTCCACGAGGTCAGGAGGTCTGATGTTATTGTTCCGCCACGTGACCCCTTAAACCCCAGGCAGGAAACCGAGGGGCAGCCGGTCGCCTGGTTTAGTTTCAATCGCGGCTCTGCCACAACGGATCTGTTTTTCACGCGCAATTATGACAAAGACTGGAACAGCGACCTGAACCGATGGGGTGCGCGTTTTGGAGTTGTGGCAGGGGAATGGGATTTGTCCTGGTATTATTTCGACGGCGAAGCGTATCACCTGCAGGGAGAGGCAGGGGATGGTATGCAGGGTCACAGGGCTTATGAGCGGATGTTAGGCTTCACGTCCTCCACCAACCTTATGGCAGGTGTTACGCTGTATTCTGAAATGGCCGGTTTAAACCACAATTACCGGAAATACTATGACAGCAAGGGTACGGGCAGGATTAACAATGAGTTCTACATGCAGGGGGTCGTTGGTTCTTATATAGTGCTGAACCCGGAGCCTTTTCTATCATTTTTCAGCGGTGACGCCGGTTTGACGCTGGAAGCCTATTATAACGGCAGCGGTTATACACAGTCTGAACGCAGCAACTATTTTGATACGCTGGATAATGCGTTACTGCAAGGAAATCCTGCTGTTTTGGGAGATTACCGGTTTGGCGGCATGAGCCGGTTCTATGCCCTGGCGGCCTATCGCAACACATTTAAGGAACAGTACACAACTGAATTGAGCGGGTTAGTCTCACAGGATATGTCGTTCTTGCTGCAAGGTCAGGTGCAATACAACCTGACCGATTATTACACGATAAAAACCAAATTGACGCACAATCATGGCGGTATGCAAACTGAATTCGGCAACGCCCCGGTCTCCGATAAAATAGAAATTTCCCTTGATGTCAACTTTTAAATTGTTTTTTCAGATTAATCAAAATATCCATAGAATAGGACATTGGGCCTTCCGTGTAACTTCATCTATAACGCTTCCCATGAAGAGTTTTGTAATAGGTGCGTAATTATGTGTTGCCATTACGATTATGTCAGCATGTCTTTCCTTTGCTAAGGCCACTATTTCATGCGCCGGATCCCCTTCTCTGAGAACGGCCTCTATATTGACTACCCCGTCTTTTCTGAGTTCCTGTTCAACATTCCTGAGTAACCTTCTTCCGTCCTCAATCCACTCATTATGAAGGTCATTCCATTCCTTGGAGTCTGTGGAGACACTTGAAGACTTATACCATTTTTCTACTACATTAAGAAGGATGAGTCTTCCACCTGAGAGTTTACCAAGATAACCGGCTGTCTCTTCACCTTTTTTTGAAAGCTCTGTTTCCTCTATAGGGCATATTATACTTCTGAATTCCATACGCAAATCTTACATTATTTACCCCTCAACTTCAAGCTGTTTTCAATCACTGCCCTCACTTATGCTATGAAATAAGATGCTACCATTGCTACTACGCCCTGTCCGAGTATTATGCTTGTCCAGAATGTTACTGCCTTTAAGTTTTCTGTTTTCATTGTCTAATCCTCCTTATTATTTGTTTAGGGTTATTCTGTCTTATGAGACAAATTATAAGGATTGGAGATTAGAGAAAGATTAGAAATGTCTGTAGGAAAAATGGGGAGAGGCTTGTTCCCCTCCCCACAGTTCTTAATGGAAAGACTTTATCTGTTCCGGTGTGAATTTACTTACCTGCATTATTTTGGTTTTGTAGCGTAAGAAATTCGGAACCATACTTCTCACTGTTGATTCATTCTCTGCATCTACTACAGCATAGCCTGTGTGGTCACCGGCTGCACATCCCCAGTCAAATTTGTTTAAAATGGCTGGCCCCTCTGCGAGGATTTCATCTAATGCCTTTAAACACTCGTCTTTTGTATGCGGTGATTCAATAATGTATCTTAACATCTTACTCACCCCCTTTTTTAATGATAATGACTATTAATATCAATTTGATTATATACTCCAATTTTTACGGATGTAAATAACTCAAAGGGATGATTTTAATAACACGGAAGGGTGAAAGTGATTTATTTGGAAATACACAGAACCTGGCATGGGATTTTTTTGGTTATTCTTTCTACAATATCTCCCATGAATATCTTCTCCAGATTTGAACAATAATCTGTGGCCATAACAAGCAGGTCCGGCTTTTTTTCTTTGGTAATTTCTATGATCTCTTCTTCTGCATCTCCGTCACGAAGGACATATTCTACATTATTAAAACCTTCTTCTCTGAGCTTATCTTCAATAATCTCGAGAAGCTTTCGGCCATCCTCAAGCCACTCATTATGAAGAGAACTCCATTTTTTTGAATCTGTTGCCATAAAGGAAGCCTTATGCCACTGTTCAACAACATGCAGTAAAATTAGTCTCGCACCAGAGATTTTACTTAAATAGGCAGCAGTCTCTATCCCCTTTCTTGAAAGGTCAGAATCAGTGACAGGGCACACTATACACCTATAACCTGTTTCGCTTATATTATGCGATAGTGCTTGAACGGCAACAGGAGCTACCAGTTTTCTACGGATAGCTCCTGTTGGAGTTTTTAATTTACTTGCGAACCATAGGTTCATGTCAAAATCCTAAAAAATAACCACAGAATTGCACGAAAAAAACGAATATCATGAATAAATACTTTTTTAATTTTTATATTCGTGCCATTCGCAATATTTGTGTCATTCGTGTCCTCTTTTCATCATATCGTATCTATTAATTAATGTATTTTCTCAGCATGTGCATATTCGCCTTCTGTTACAGGCAATGCCTTTCCACCTTTACCAACCCAACTGGTTGTCCAGCGGCGCTGAACTGTTGTTAATATCGTAAGTGCGATAATTCCTGATACACCATACACGATAAAACCAAGTGAATAGTTTCCTATAAGATGCATCGAATATCCCATTGCCAATGGTATGAAGGCGCCTCCGAGTGAACCAAATTCACCGACTATGCCGGAGGTGATAGCCTTGGCATGTGGAAATCTGAGTGGAAGCAGTTGAAACACAGAACCATTGCCGGCCCCTATCCCTGCGGCCATAACACCAAGGAACACAAGGAACACAGGTATACTTGGTAAGAAACTTGCCCCAAATGCGCCGACTATTATAAGAACATATATACCCGTTAATGCACTTATTCCGCCGAATCTGTCGGCAAACCAGCCGCCGACGACTCTGACCATACTTGCAGTAAATCCGACGAGTATCATGAATTGCCCTGCGGAAACCTTATCTATATCGTATTGATCTGCCATAAGAGTTGGGATGAAACTTGAGAAGCCGACATAACCTCCAAACGTTACCCAATAAAGCAGGTTAAATACCCAGATATCCTTTTCCCCTAATACTTTCAGGTAGGATGCAATAGATTTTCTTTCCATCTTATCCGGCGGTTCTTTTGCAAGAATCCACATTAAGGCCATAACAATTATTATTGGAATGGTAAAGAAACCGTATACCATGTTCCAACCGTAAATCTTTGCAAGCGGTGGTGCAAGCAATCCGGCAAATATAGTACCGCTGTTTCCGGCGCCTGCGATGCCCATTGCCAGCCCCTGATACTGAGGCGGGAACCATCCGGAACCGAGAGGAAGTGCAACTGCAAAACTTGCTCCGGCAACACCAAGCAGGCCTCCCATTATCAGCACCTCTGTATAACTACTTACAAAGAAAAAACCATAAAGCATAGCGAGGATAGTCATCCCCATGCCGATAAGGGCCGCGGTCTTTCTACCGACCATTTCAGCAACTAATCCGAGTGGTATCCTCAGAAATGCTCCTGCAAAGACCGGAATTGAAAGCATTAATCCCTTCTGGCCTGACGTCAGATTTAATGCCTGACTGATGAATGGGGCCATTGCGGCATTTATCATCCATACCATGAAGCTCATGTCAAAGTACAGAAATGCTATTAATAATGTTGGGGGGTGTCCCGACTTCCAGAATCCTTTTGCCATTGTTAAATCCTCCTCTCCTGTTCTAAAACTGTTTAATAATTTTGGGGCGGGTTAAATGCCTAATTAATTAGCATATCTTATTAGGTTAGTAAATAGCCTGAAAGTATGATTTTTAACACATTTACAAGGGTGAGAAATGCTCATAAGGTGTTAATAAAATCACACTAAAGTATGGATATACAGTGAAAATTAAGGTGTGATATAATATTTTCTACATTTTTTATCTAAATGATGATTATGAGGGGGGCTTTATAAGAAGATGATGAATGTTGATCTTGTGATTTTTGACCTTGACGGGACTCTTATTGATTCGAGTGATGATATTGCATGGGCGGCAAACAAGTCACTCGCCTTTATGGGATATAAAGAGAGGGATGTTGAGGTAATAAAAGAGAATATAGGATGGGGCGTTAAGGTTCTTCTTCAAAGGCTGATGCCTGATGAAGGAGAGGAGGGTATACGTACTGCGAGAGGGAAATTTATTGAGTACTACTGGGACCATCTCAATGTTAAGACATTCCTTTACCCCGGTGTTCTGGATACCTTGAAATATCTTAAAGAATCAAATAAGAAGATGGCCGTAGTTACAAACAAACAGATAAAATTTTCAGAGAAGATACTTGAGGAACTTGCTATAAGAGAGATGTTTGATATGGTTCTTGGTGGAGATTCTCTTGCCAACAGAAAACCCCATCCAGAACCTCTTGAAAATGTAATATCAACACTATACGCTGAAAAGGAAAAGACCGTAATAGTAGGCGACAGCCCCGCAGATTGTGAGGCCGGTAAGGGGGCAGGGATTTATACAATAGGTGTGGAATACGGTTTCAGACACAAGAGTGATCTTATCAATGCCGGGTTTGATCTTCTGATAAAAGATATTGCTGAATTGAAGGATATAATTGAGTAGGTAAAATTGTAACGGTTCACAGTTGACAGTTTACAGTTAACGGTTAAGAAAAATATAAAAGTAAGAGAAAATTGTGGGCGCTTCTTTTGAAGATTTAGAAGTATGGAAAAATCGTATCCCGGATTTCCAGAGATTCTTAAATATAGCAAAAGGTTCGGCTGCGGAACTGAGAACACAAGTATATATTTCACAAGAGGTCAAGGTATTTTCTAATAGTGATGCGAAAGAACTCATTCAAGAATTGAAG